>NZ_JBWKYC010000014.1:0-138897 GCF_059423525.1 Arthrobacter sp. GW460-12-1-14-TSB2 | reverse complement strand
CGCCCCGGCCCCCCGCCGTCGTGCCCTTTAAAGCAAAAAGCTGGTGCAGCCGCCTGCGCCTACGCAGGGCAACTGCACCAACCGGTGGTTAAAACATTCAGATTGCCATGAAGCGTTCCTCATTAGCGGCTCCTTATGTCCCGGCTACGCGATCCGGGCTACCTGCGGTCCTCGGCCAGATGCCTTGAGAGGATCCAGCCGGCGCCAATCATCACCACACCCAGCACCATGAGGGTCCAGCTATCCAGCGTGTTCAGCGACAGGAAATTGGCCGCCGATCCCACTCCGACACTGAGCCCGAAGATGCTGAGGACGATGTACAGCGCGCCAAAGCCCATAAGGAAGTTCCGGGCGCCCATTCCATTGCGGGACATTGCCCAGCCTGTTGCACCGATGACCAGCTGCACAATGTTCAGCAGCATGGATACCTGGAACAGGTTGAGGAACATGGCGTGCGAATCAGGCCCCAAGAACCTTAGTTCGCTGTACTGCTGGGTAATGCCCGGGATAAACGCCAGGACACCCGCCAACATCAGGACAATACCTACACCCATGCCAACGTTCTGGACGTCGGTACGCCCGAAGTGAACGCCATGTGCATGTGGCGATGCGGTAGTCATTTTTCTGCCTCCAACCACTGATTGCGGACAATCCAATTTTACGGCTCAGTAACGAAAAAAGCGCTGGGGGATGGGGAGTTCTGCCCAGCGACAGGACGGTCCCGTTCTGCTGAACTGGCAGGACCATGAGCCTTGTAACACCGACCCTCCGAACCCTGCTGGCCGTCGTCGTGCTTATCTCCGCCGCCGGCTGCAGCGTGGCCGTGCCGGCCGGGACAGCGCCTGCTATCGGGATACTGAGGATGGACGAACCCGGCCCCCTCAACCCCGGGCCCCTCAACAGGGCCGAGCAGCTCCTGCCCAAGGTGAACGCGCAGCCGTGGGCGGCGCCGCTGCCGGTGGTGGTGCAGTCGGCCGGCAAGGACATGCAGTGTTCCATCAGCGCCGACGCTGCTGCCTGCCACCTGCTCACGGACGTCCCGCCCCGGCCCGGTGACATCAAGGACCAGTGCACAGGGGTCAGCGAGTACCGCGGCGGGTACGCGGTGGTGACGCTCGACGGCGGCGCCCAGTACGGGTTGTGCGGCAACGGAACGTCCCCGATGGAGGCGGAGGAAGTGGCCGGACCGGAGTTTCCCGGGCCGTGGATCCAGGACGGCGAGACGGTGCGGCTGGGCAACATGGTGTGCGAACGGGCGCCGGGCGCCATGACCTGCGCGCATCTGCGGACGGGCCACGGCTTCATGATCAGCACGGACAACTACGAGCTCTGGTAACTCCGGGCTTTAAGCCTGTCGCACACGGGCCCGGGGCGCCTCCCGTGACACCATGGAACACGATGAAACTGCGCGCTGATCAGACCGGAGACCGTGGCATTCCCATGCCCTTGTGGCTGCAGGGGGCGCTCGAGTCGGCGCAGGCGGCGGTCATTTCCGCGCTGGTGGTGCTGGCGCCCATCGTCGCCGTGTGGGCAACGGCCGGATTCCAGAACAACAACTTCGACGCCCTGGCCCGGCTTGGCGGCCAGGCCTGGCTGCTGATCCACGGCGTGCCGCTGCACCTGACGACCGTGGCGGGGGAAGCCGCGGCGCAGCCGGAATCGGGCACGCTGTCGCTGATCCCGCTGGGCCTGACGCTCATCCCGTTCCTGCTGGCGTGGCGGGCGGGCCGGCGGCTGGCCCGGGCCTCGTACACGGACCAGCTGTGGCAGGCCCTGCTGGGTTCCTGGCTGGTGTATGCCGGCTTCGGGATGGCGACAGGCTTCGTGTGCCGCACCGACGACGTCGCCATTTTCCTCTGGTTCGCCGGGCTGATGCCGCTGGTCCCGTTCGGCCTGGGCATGGTGGTGGGTGCCCGGCGCGAAGCGGGGTCCTGGAGCCGGCTCATCGGCGTCGACGCGGTCGACTGGATCGCCCGCACCAGCCAGCACTCCCGCTGGGCCGGTTCCTACCTCGGCTCCGCGGTCAAAGCCGGCTTCGTCGCGCTGATGGCTGCCTTCACCATGTCCGCGGCGCTGCTCGCGGTGGACCTCTTTATCCACTGGGACCTGGTGATCGCCGTGTATGAAGGGCTCGACGCCGGCGCCATGGGCGGTGCCGTGCTCACCATCGCGCAACTCGGCTTCCTCCCCAACCTGGCCGTCTTTGCGCTCGCCTGGACCTCCGGCTCCGGCTTCGCCCTGGGCGTCGGCTCGCAGGCCGGCCCGCTGGGAACCGCCGTTGGCCCGCTGCCGTCCATTCCGGTGTTCGCCGCGTTGCCCTCCGGTCCACTGGATTACGGCTTCGTGGCGCTGGTGGTGCCGGTCCTGGCCGGTGCACTGGCAGGCTGGTGGTTCCTGCGCGAAGGCGAAAACCACTTCGACGAATGGCTGTCCATCAAGGTCCGTTCCCGCTGGTTCACGGCATCGGCGTCAACCGTCGTCCTTGGAGCAATCATCGGCGTCGCGGCGGGCCTGATGGCGGGAGGCCTGGCCTGGATGGCCCGCGGGTCGGCCGGGATCGGCCGCCTCACGGACATCGGCCCGGACCCGTTGGGCACCTCGCTGTGGGTGGCCGCCGAGGTCGCCATCGGCGTCGTGATCGGATACGCGGCGGGACCGTGGCTGGAACGCCAGCAGAAACTGCGTGAAGCAGACCTGGAAGTGTCCAAGCCGTAGGAGGTGCCGCCGTCGGGCGTTACTTTCCTTAGGCTCAGCGGAGCTGGGCAGGGAGGGACTTCTGCAGCTGCGTCTGGCACTGGGTCAGCGCCTGCTGGGTCAGTGCGCTGCGGGAGCACTGCTGGAAGTCGCGGACCTGGTTGAAGAACACCGCGGAAACCAGGATCAGCAGCACCATCACCGCCGACACCACCAGCCCCGAGATGGTCCCGAAAAGGACCAGCTTGGATTCCTTGAGCTTGATGGCCCGGACCAGCACCATGATGCCGAGCACGATGCTCGCTGCCGTCAGGATGGCGGTCAGCCACACGTAGGTGACGTCCAGCTGGTAGACGAAGAAGGCGCCCAGGACGGCCACGATAAATGCACGGAACAGGTTGTGCGTCTTCAGCAGCGACGTCTTCGCGGCCTCGGTGAGGGGTTGCCGGGCCTGCTGGGGACCTGCGGGGTCCTTCGGGGGGTTCATGTTTTCCAGCCTACGCGAGCGGCCCCATAAGCTAGAGCCATGCGCATCGTTGTCCTCGTGTCCGGTACCGGCTCCAATCTCCAGGCCGTCATTGACGCCGTCAAGGCGGGCGAGCTGGACGTGGAGATAGCCGCCGTCGGCGCGGACCGGCCCGGGACCTACGGCGTGGAGCGTTCGGCCGCTGCCGGAATCCCGACCTTCGTGGTGGACTTCAAGGCCTACGCCGACCGTGCGGACTGGAATTTGGCGCTGACCGAAGCAGTGGCCGCATATGAGCCGGACGTTGTGGTGTCCTCAGGTTTCATGCGGATCGTCAGCCCCGAGTTCATCGACGCGTTCGGCGGGAAATACCTCAACACGCACCCGGCCCTGCTGCCTGCTTTCCCCGGAGCCCACGGTGTCCGGGACGCCATGGCCTATGGCGTCAAAGTCACGGGCTGCACGGTTCACTGGGCCGACGCCGGCGTGGACACAGGCCCCATCATCGCCCAGGAAGCCGTGGCCATCCGCGACGACGACACCGAGGACACCCTGCACGAACGCATCAAGGTGGTGGAGCGCAGGCTCCTGGTCTCGACCCTGGCGCAGCTCGCCGCGGCCTAATTCTTGTCGTGTGCGCACCCAACTGACTGGCACTTAACGTCGTGAAACGCGGTTTTCACGACGTTATCTGCGAGTCAGTTGGGTGATCGTGCGCGGTTCTGTGGATAACTCCTGAGTGCGGGCCCGGGGTTTGAAATCATGAGGAATGCGAGATCCGAACCCACTGCCCGCCCCGCTGGGTGATGCACCCTTCACTGTCTACGAAGCTGTCGACGCCGGCGTGACTCCCGGGCGTCTTAGGTTCCGTGAACTGCGGGTCCCAAGCCGCGGCGTCCGCATCCCAAGTACCGGCGAGCCTCTCGACCGGCTCAAGCTCGTCAGGCCGTACACGGTGGTGACCCCGTTCTCGGCGGCCTCGCACACCACGGCTTTTGTATTGTGGGGGCTTCCGGGGTACCTCCCAAATCGGGACGATGAGCGGATACATATCTCGCGTCCTGACACGATGGCTATTCCGCGTCGCCGAGGCGTGGTGGGGCATGTCGGGCAGTTCTTTTCCGACGAGGTAATCAACCTCGGAGGCTTGTTGATTACCACCCCTGCACGGACCTGGCTGGATTGCTCACGGAAGATGAGCATCAATGAACTGACCGTTGTGGCAGACCACCTGCTGAGGATTCCCCGGCCCGAATTCGAGGCCCGAACGGAGCCGCACGCCACGCTGGAGGAACTCGCGGACATGCTGGACCGGCACAAGGGAACTCCCGGCATCCGCAAAGCCCGGCTCGCTTTGGAACAGGCGCGCGTGGGAGCGGATTCGGCGCCGGAAACCCGCCTGCGGCTGGCTTTGGAGAACGCGGGCCTGCCGGAGCCCGAACTGAACGTTCCCGCGGAGCTGCGTCCCGGCGTCGTGCGTCAACCGGACCTCGCCTATCCGGAACACAAAGTGGCGGTGGAGTATGACGGCGACGGGCATTCCGAGGCGGCGCAGGTAATCCGGGACATCGCCCGTGAAGAGGATTTCAGCCGTGGCGGGTGGACACTTGTCCGGATATCCAAGCGGCATATGGTCAACGATGCCCGGCCGGCGGTGGCAAAGGTCCGCACGGCACTCGTGAGCCGCGGCTGGGTACCCAAGTGACTGGCAGTTAACGTCGTGAAAAGCGCGTTTCGCGACGTCAACTGCCAGTCAGTTGGGGGAGCGGGGGCTTGCTTGGCGAATGAGCCGCTTACGTCAGCGTTCGCTGCTTGGTCTCGGGGGAGAAGAACGCCATCCACAGCACCGACAGCAGGACCAGGCCGCCGGCCAGCGCGAACGACGTCGCCAGGCCCAGCTGCGGCCACAGGATAGAGGCGAAAATCAGCGGGCCGAAGCCTGCCCCCAGCCGGGAGAACGTGGACGCCCAGCCGAAACCCGTGCCGCGCAGGTCCGTCGGGTACAGCTCGGAGACGTACGTGTACAGCACCGGGATGGCCACCTGCACGATGAAGCCGAACACCAGCAGCCAGAACACAGCGGCCGACGGGATGTCCACCACGAATGCCACGATCACCAGCGTCAGCGCCGACAGCGGCCCGGTAATTGCCAGGATCCACTTGCGGCCCACCCGCTCAACCAGCACTGCGGCCACCACCACACCCAGGAGCCCGACGGCGGCCATGGACGCCGTCGTGAGGAACGCCTTGTAGTCCTGGAAACCGGCGCCGATGAGGATCCGCGGCATCCACGTCAGGGACAGGTAGTAGACCAGCAGGATGCTGAAGAACAGGGACCAGGCGGCCGCGGTGATCTTCCAGTTGAAACGCCAGACGCGGACCAGCTGGAGCCAGGCGCTCCCGGCGGAGAGCCGCGGGGCATCCTGTGCTTCAGGCAGGCTGTAGGCGCGGGGCTCGGCGCCGGTGGCCTTGACCAGGTCGTCGATGACCTTGGCGGCCTCGTCGCGGCGGCCCTTGCGGATGAGGAACAGCGGAGACTCGGGCACGCTGCGCCGCACCCAGAACACCAGCAGGGCCGGCAGCACCATCACCAGCATGGTCAGCCTCCAGTCCGCGAACGCGGCCACGAGCCAGGCCGAGACGAAGCCGCACAGGGCGGCGCCCACCGGCCACCAGCCGTCCATCGCCGTGAGCACCCTGCCGCGCTGCTTCCGCGGCGTGAATTCACCGACCAGGGCGTAGTCCACGGGAATGCACCCGCCCAGGCCGAAACCGGCCATGAAACGGAACACGCAGAACCAGATGAAATCGGGGGAGAAGGCACCCAGCACCGTGAAGAGGGAGAAAATCAGCAAGGTGGCGGTGAAGGCCTTCTTGCGTCCGATAGTGTCCGCGATGGTGCCCCAGGCGAACGCGCCCAGCGCCATGCCGACCAGGTTCGCCGTTCCGATCCACGCGGCGTCGCCGGGGGACAGCGCCCAGTGGGTGGACAGCAGCGGAATGAGGATCCCGTTGAGCGTCACATCCCAGGCATCGAACATAAAACCCAGGCCGCCGATCAGGAAGATCCGGCCCTGGACCTTCCACCGCCACGGCAGTTCCTGGACCACCTGTTCGCCGTTGGGCACAGTGGTGTAAGTATTCATCTCGGCCTCCTGGGAAAACTCTACGTCGCAGTGGCGGGTCTGCGCGCGGCCTTCACACACCGGCACGCAGGGAGGGCATCCGGCGGGACGCGATAAACTGGCCTCATCCCCACCAACCGCGGCACCCACCGTGTCAAAAGACGGAGACCTTTGTGAGCTTTACGCAGCTAGACCGTGTTCCCATCCGCCGAGCCCTGATCTCGGTCTACGACAAGACCGGTCTGGAGGAGCTCGCGAAGGGCCTGCACGAAGCAGGCGTCAAGATTGTTTCCACCGGGTCCACCGCGAAGAAGATCGCTGCCGCCGGCATCCCGGTGCAGGAAGTCGAGGAAGTCACCGGTTCCCCGGAAATGCTCGACGGCCGTGTCAAGACGCTCCACCCCCGCGTCCACGGCGGCATCCTGGCCGACCGCCGGGTTCCCGCCCACATGGAGACGCTGGCCAAGATGGAGATTGAGGCGTTCGACCTCGTCGTGGTGAACCTCTACCCGTTCGTGGATACCGTCAAGTCCGGTGCTGCGCAGGACGACGTCGTCGAGCAGATCGACATCGGAGGGCCCGCAATGGTGCGCTCCGCGGCGAAGAACCACGCTGCTGTCACGATCGTCACGGATCCCAACTTCTACGGCGATGTTGTCCGTGCCGCCGCCGAGGGCGGTTTTGACCTGAAGACCCGCCAGCGCCTGGCCGCCAAGGCCTTCGCGCACACCGCCAGCTACGACAACGCCGTGGCCACTTGGACGGCAAGCCAGTTCCTCGACGAGGACGGCGACGGCGTGATTGACTGGCCCGCTTACGCAGGCGTAGCCCTGGAGCGTTCCGAAGTGCTCCGCTACGGCGAAAACCCGCACCAGCAGGCCGCACTGTACGTTGACAGGGCTGCTCCGGCCGGCATCGCCCAGGCGGACCAGCTGCACGGCAAGGCCATGAGCTACAACAACTACGTCGACGCCGACGCCGCCCTCCGCGCCGCGTTCGACTTCGCCGATCCCGCCGTCGCCATCATCAAGCACGCCAACCCGTGCGGCGTGGCAGTTGGCTCTGCTGACGCGGCGGACCCCATCGCCGACGCCCACGCCAAGGCCCACGCGTGCGATCCCGTCTCCGCGTTCGGCGGCGTCATCGCGTCCAACCGCAGGGTCACCGCCGGCATGGCTCGCACCGTGGCGGGCATCTTCACCGAAGTGGTCATCGCCCCGGACTTCGAGGACGAAGCCGTAGAGATCCTCTCCAAGAAGAAGAACATCCGGCTGCTGGCACTCCCCGAGGGCTACGGCCGCTACCCGACGGAGTTCCGCCAGGTGTCCGGCGGCATGCTGGTGCAGGCCACCGACAAGGTGGACGCTGAAGGCGACAACCCTGCCAACTGGACCCTCGCAGCCGGCGAAGCCGCAGACGACGCGACCCTGGCAGACCTGGCGTTCGCGTGGACCGCCTGCCGTGCCGCCAAGTCCAACGCCATTCTGCTGGCGAACCACGGCGCCGCTGTTGGCATCGGCATGGGCCAGGTCAACCGGCTCGATTCCTGCAAGCTGGCCGTGGAACGCGCCAACACGCTCGGTGTGACCGTGGAGTCCGAGGTTGAGGGTGCCGGCGGTGCCTCGAACGCAGACGCGTCCGGCGCTCCCGAGCGGGCCCGCGGTGCGGTGGCTGCTTCCGACGCCTTCTTCCCGTTCGCAGACGGCCTCCAGATCCTGATCGACGCCGGCGTCCGAGCCGTGGTCCAGCCCGGCGGATCCGTCCGGGACGACGAGGTCATCGCCGCGGCCAACGCCGCCGGCATCACCATGTACTTCACGGGTGCGCGGCACTTCTTCCACTAGGAAGAAGGACAGACCCGGTCACCGGCTCCGGTGGTTGAGCCTGTTGAAACCCTGACCGCGTACGACGGCGACCGCCCCCGGGAGGGGACGGTCGCCGTCGTCGTTTATTCAGTTAGTCCCCGTCGGGTTCGTGGTCAGCCTCAGGTTGGGGGAGCCGGACCTCGCGCGGTTTCGCGTCGGCCAAGCGCTCCGGCGTCCAGTAGGCGAGGATATCCTCCGGCGCCTGGCTGATCTCGCTGCGGCTCACGGCGTCGTCATTCGAGGACCCTTGATCCGAAGGTTCGTGTTCCGCAGCGGCATTATCCGTATTCACGGGCTGTCAGTTGGCGGACGATGCACTCGAGTAGGCCTGCTGGATGACGGAGCCCCAGTACGGTCCGTACATGACCTGGGACCGGCTGCCGTAACCGTAGCTGTTGATGGAGTTCTGGTACCCGCCGGAGCTGGTGCCGATGAACCACGGGCCGCCCGAGGATCCGCCGGTCATGTCGCAGGGGATGCCCTGGGACTGGAACTGCGGGTTGTAGGGGTCGTTGCTGGCCGGCCCGGTGCAGCTAACGAGTGACGAACCGTCGAACGGCGCCGCTGCGGGGTAGCCGTAGGACTTGTATGTCAGGCCGCGGGCTGCGTTGAACTGGACACCGGAAGCGCCAACGACGTCGGCAAGGCTCTGGCCGTTGAGCGGTGAGACCACGGCGAAGCCCGTGTCGTACTGCATGTCGCCCGCGGAGCTCCACTGCGTGGGGGCATACAAGGCCTTGGCTGCCCACTTGCCGTAGGGGGCGGCGCCGTCCAGGTAGGCCGGGACGAAGATGAAGTTGGTGGCGAAGGCGCCCGGGCCCTCGTTGATGCAGTGGCCGGCGGTGGACACGGTGCTCTTGTTGGTGGACACCACCGAGTTGCCGGAGCAGACGTAGTTGCTGCCGCCCAGGGTGAAGAAGACCTTGCCGATGTGGGACACCGGACTCTCGTCGGCGTGCAGGGGCGCGGGTTTGCCGTTGCCTGCCTTGCCGGCAATCTTGGTGCTGGAACCCTTTTCCACGGCGGCGGCCGGGGAGGCGTTACCGCGCTGCAGCGCTTTGCTGGCGAGCACGTCGCCGGGGACCGCGGCACGCATGCGGTCAGCGGTCCAGTAGTTGGCGGCACTTGTGCTGTCCACTGACTGGCTGGCAACCTGCCCGCCGTCCTGGGGAGACGGGGCCTGCGGGGATGCAGGCGCGGCAGTTGCTCCGGCAGCTGCACTGACGGCAAGCAGGGCGGCGGCGGACAGGCTCAGGAGGCTGGTGGCCAGAGACTTCGATTTCGTCATGGGTGTCCTCAACAGAAAAGTTTGCGCCGGCCTCAGGTGGTGGCCGCCGCTGGTGGAGATCAACCTACCCACTGTGACAATTGTTGTAAATAGATACTCAAGTTTCGTATTGTGCCTGGTGGGATGTGGTTCCCGTCTCTCCGCGAGCCGGCCAGTGCGACCGTCGGGGGCATGCTACGCGTCGCTGAACGCCACGATGGGCGCCGACGCGCCCTGCTCGGGTAAGTTAAGAATGTTGAAATAACGCCAGAGTTCCAGATGTATGTATACCTTCAGGAGACGCCCCACCAATGGCCAAGATTATTTATACCCACACTGACGAAGCGCCCATGCTGGCCACCTACTCGTTCTTGCCGATTATCGAGGCCTACGCGTCGACTGCCGGTGTGGAAGTGGAGACCCGCGACATCTCCCTCTCTGGCCGCATCATCTCCGTGTTCGGTGACTACCTCACCGAAGAGCAGCGGATCAGCGATGCCCTGGCCGAACTGGGTGCCCTGGCAAAGAAGCCGGAAGCCAACATTATCAAGCTGCCCAACGTCAGCGCCTCGATTCCGCAGCTGAAGGCCGCGATCGCCGAGCTCCAGTCCCAGGGCTACGACCTCCCGGACTACCCTGACAACCCGTCCTCCGACACCGAGACGGACATCCGCTCGCGCTACGACAAGATCAAGGGCTCGGCCGTCAACCCGGTCCTGCGCGAAGGCAACTCCGACCGCCGCGCGCCCCTGTCCGTGAAGAACTACGCCCGCCAGAACCCGCACTCCATGGGCGCCTGGACGCCGGAGTCCAAGACCAACGTGGCCACCATGGGTGCCGAGGACTTCCGCGCCAACGAAAAGTCGGTGGTCATCGAAGCTGATGACACCGTCAAGATCCAGCTGGTCAAAGAAGATGGCACCGTCAAGGTCCTGAAGCGCGGGTTCCCCGTCCTGGCCGGCGAGGTTGTTGACGGCACCGTGATGCGCGCCGCCGCCTTGGACGAATTCCTGGCAGCCCAAGTTGTCCGCGCCAAGGAAGAAGGCGTGCTGTTCTCTGCACACCTGAAGGCCACCATGATGAAGGTCTCGGACCCCATCATCTTCGGCCACGTGGTGAAGGCCTACTTCACTGAACTGTTCGACACGTACGGCGAGCAGCTTGCCGCCGCAGGCCTGAGCGCCAACAACGGCCTGGCCTCCATCCTGGGCGGACTCGAAGAACTTCCCGAAGACGTCCGCGAAGGCGTCCAGGCTGCCATCGAGAAGGGCCTCGCCGAAGGCCCCGCACTGGCGATGGTGGACTCGGACAAGGGCATCACCAACCTGCACGTTCCGTCCGACGTCATCGTGGACGCCTCCATGCCCGCGATGATCCGCTCCTCCGGCCACATGTGGGGCCCGGACGGCAAGGAAGCCGACACGCTGGCCGTCCTCCCGGACAGCAGCTACGCCGGCATCTACCAGGTTGTCATCGACGACTGCCGCGCCAACGGCGCCTTTGACCCCACCACCATGGGCACCGTGCCGAACGTAGGCCTCATGGCCCAGGCGGCCGAGGAATACGGCAGCCACGACAAGACCTTCGAGATCCAGTCGTCCGGCGCCGTCCAGCTCGTGGACAGCAAGGGCAATGTCCTGATCGAACACCAGGTGGCCCCGGGCGACATCTGGCGTGCCTGCCAGGCCAAGGACGTGCCGATCCGCGACTGGGTCAAGCTGGCCGTCACCCGCGCCCGTGCCTCCGAAACCCCCGCCGTGTTCTGGCTGGATGAAGAGCGTGCCCACGACGCCAACCTGATTGCCAAGGTCAAGGAATACCTCAAGGAGTACGACACCGAGGGCCTCCAGATCGAGATCATGTCCCCGGTCAAGGCCACGGCCTTCACTCTCGAGCGCATCCGCAAGGGCGAGGACACCATCTCGGTGACCGGCAACGTGCTCCGCGACTACCTCACGGACCTTTTCCCGATCCTCGAACTGGGCACCAGTGCCAAGATGCTCTCCGTGGTTCCGCTGATCAACGGCGGCGGACTCTTCGAGACCGGCGCCGGCGGCTCCGCCCCGAAGCACGTCCAGCAGTTGCTGAAGGAAAACCACCTGCGCTGGGACAGCCTGGGTGAATTCCTGGCCCTCGCCGTCAGCTTCGAGCACCTCGCCACCACTACGGGCAACAAGCGTGCCCAGGTTCTCGCCGACACACTGGACCGGGCCACCGGCACGTTCCTGCTCGAGAACAAGTCCCCCCGCCGCAGCGTCGGGGAACTCGACAACCGCGGAAGCCACTTCTACCTCGCCAAGTTCTGGGCGCAGGAGCTGGCCAAGCAGACCGACGACGCCGAGCTGGCCGCCGATTTCGCCGCTGTGTCCGAGGCACTGACCTCCAACGAAGACACCATCGTCGCCGAGCTGCTCGCGGTTCAGGGCTCCCCGGTGGACATCGGCGGTTACTACCACCCGGACGTTGCCAAGGTTGCCGCGGTGATGCGTCCGTCCGCGAAGTTCACCGAAGTGCTCTCGGGACTGGCCAAGTAGCCGGACCCGCCAAAACGCAGAACGCCCCGCCTCCCATCACGGGAGGCGGGGCGTTCTGCTTGCCTGAAGGCTACTGCGAAGTGCCGGCTGCTGCAGCTAGCGCTGGACGTGCTTGCCGAACGGAGGCTCGGTGGCCATATCCGGATCCGTGTTCACGGGCTGCTCCGTGGGCACGGCGTCATAGCCCACTTCCTCCTCGAGGGGAACGGCGGTCGCGGCGTCGAGCGGAATTTCCGCCGTCGTGCCGGCTGCTGTTGCCGCGCCGGCTCCGCTGACGGCGCCTTCGCTGACGCGCTCCCGCCATGCGCCGGTCTCCACTTCGCGTTCCTCGATGAACTTCTTGAAGCGTTTAAGGTCCGAGGCCACCTGGCGGGAATCAAGGCCCACCGCCGCCCCCACCTTTTCGACCGCGGAGTCGGGCTCCCAGGCGAGTTCCACGCTGACCTTGGTTTCAGTCGGGTTGAGTGCTTCGAACCATACTGTTCCGGCGTTGCGGGGCTCGTCGATGCTCTCCCACGTGACGCGCTGGTCCGGCTGCTGGACGGTGATCCGGGCGTCGTATTCCCTCTTGACGCCACCGATGCTGGTCTGGAAGTGCACTGTGGTGTCGTCGAGCTGCCGCACGTCTTCCACGCCGCTCATGAAGTGCGGGAAGTCCTCGAACTGGGTCCACTGGTTGTAGGCCTGGCTCAGCGGGACGCTTACGTTGATGGATTCCTGGACAGTTGCCATGCGTACATCACTCCTTCAGCTGGCGGGCCGGTGGCCCGTGGTTCTGATCTCGTTGCGGGCTTCGTGGGCACGCTTAACAAACCTAGCGACATTCGCGGCAAATAGTAAGTTTACTGATGAAAAAATGCGGTACGGCTACCCGGGAGCGGAGGCCGACGGCGGGATCCCCGGTCGGCGGATCCACCTTACCGAACGCTCCAGATGGTTCCGGCCGCCGTCACCGGCGTCAGCGTCCTGAGGCGCCTTTGCCCTTTTCCCCTTTTCCTGGGACTACTTGAGCGGGTGCAGGTGCGGGGGCGGGGACTTCGGCAGCGGGAGCAGGGGCTGCTTTCGCTGCTTCTGCCGCCGCCGCATCGGCTGCTGCCTTGGCAGCTGCTGCCGCGTCGGCCTGGGCCTTCGCTGCGGCCTGCGCAGTAGTGAGGTCCGCCCGCACGGCCTCGATGGCCTTCATGATGCTCTGATGGCGTTTGAACGACACGCTTCCCTCGGCCGCTGAAGCGTCAAGCTGCACCACGAGTTCGTCGAGCGACTTGAGGGCGCCGGATGTGTCGTTGCCGGCCGCGGACTGTGAAACCGTTAGCACCTTTGCCTGCAGTGTCTGAGCGGCATCAGGTTCCAGATCGGGCGCTGTGGAACTGCAGCCGGCGAGGGCGGCCGAAAGCAGGCCGGCCGCGATTAGCGTCCGCCAGCGGCGGGGCGGCACTATGCGAAGGCGGTTGTCTGCACACGACGTCATGGTTCCACGCTCTTCTGTAGTTGCTCCAGATGTTGTCCCAGCGTGCCGGTAACCGCCGGGTACTGAACAGGCTCCGGCGCGTTGGGCGTGTTGACCATCAGAAGAATCAGGGCGCCCACAACGAAGAGGGCGAACGCGGCCAACGCAGCAGCTAGCTTGCGGCGGCCCGCGGCGCGGATACGGGCGCGGGGCGGGCCACCGCGGCTGGCCGCCAACTGGGCCGTTGTGCGGGCGCCGGTCCCCGATTCCATTTCCTTCGTGCTGTCCGGGAGCACGAGGGGCGGCCGCGACGGCGGTGCCGGCAGAATGCGCGTCGGTTCCTCGGACACGGTGCCGGGCACTGACTCCGGGGAGACCAGGGCCTGCCGAAGGGCGGTCTCGAGATCAGCTGCCGTCGGACGGTCCATGGGGTCTAGTGCTGTCATGGATGTGATCAGGGTGGCCCACTCGGCCGGAACATCGCCGGGGATTTCCGGGGCCCGGTGTAGGCGCGCCACCGCAGATTCAATTGCGCTGCCTGGGTACTCCACGGCTCCCTTGATGCACTCCAGCAACACGAGGCCAAGGGAGTAGATGTCGCTGGCGGGACCAAGATCGGCGCCCCGTGCCTGTTCCGGGCTCAGGTAAGCAGCCGTTCCCACCATGGTCCCGGTGGCGGTCAGGCGGGTGCCGTCGACGATCCTGGCAATGCCGAAATCGGTCAGTTTGGGGCGCAGGGGCTCTCCGGGGCGGACCTGTACCAGGAGGATGTTGGCTGGTTTGATGTCACGGTGGATGATGCCCAGGTTGTGGACGTACGCCAGGGCATCGGCCACGCCGGCTCCGATCACTGCCAGTTCATCCAGTGGGACGGGGCTGTGACGGATCCTGCTGCGGAGGTCCTGCCCCTCAACGAGTTCCATCGTGAGGAACGGGCGGGGCTCTTCAGGCACGCGCGAGTCGATTCCGGCGTCGAACAGCGTCACGAGGCTGGGGTGGTTCAGGGTGGCGAGCAGCTGAATCTCGGCTTCCTGACGCTTCAGCTCGTCCGCGTCAGCCGATTGCGGGGCAAAGAGCTTCAATGCCACGTCGCGGCCAAGGTTCTCGTCCCTGGCCGTGTACACCGAGGCCATGCCGCCGCGTCCGATGACCTCGCCGAGGCGGTATCGGCCGGCCAGGACCTCCGCCGTTTGACTGGGCGAACTCTCCACGATGTCCCCATCCTTTTCAGCGTTCCCTCGGAACGCGCTCTAGAGAATGATACGGGGACGGGTATGTATTTTCATAAGGGTACTTGGTAGTTGGGCCTCCTCGGGGGAAATGGCCGTGCCCGGAGGGCTGACCCGGAGAGCCCTGAGCGGCTTTCCGGGCCAGTCCCGTCCGTGGCCCAGCTGGCTTGGCGGGCAGGGCGACGGCGATGCCGGCCCCCGCCCGCCGGCAGCTTAGGCCTTCCTCCGCCGGGCCAGCACCAGCATGATGATCATGCCGCCGGCGAGGAGGAGAAGGGCAGCGATTGCCAGCTCAAGGTTGGCTCCCGTGTTGGCCAGCATCGGTGAATTGGAAGCTGCCGTGACCTTGGCACCCGTGCCGGTCGGCGTTTGAGCCGACGGATTCATACCCGTTCCGGTAGCGGCACCGCCCGGGCTGTTGACGCTCGGGACGTTGCCGCCTGATTCGATGCCACTTGCTGGAGCACCCGGGATGGTGCCACCCGGGACGGTACCGCCGGGGATGGTGCCACCATTGGCAGGACTTCCGGTTGAAGGACCTCCGGTGGCTGGTCCGCCGATACCCAGATCTACGCCGAGGTCGATCCCAAGGTCAACGCCAAGGTCGCCTGAGCTGTCGGTGCCCGTGTCGGTTGATCCGCCAACACCGAGATCGACTCCCAGATCAACGGCGGTATCCGTGCCGTTGTTCGCGAGGAGACCGAGCCCCAGGTCGACGACGGCGTCAAGATCTGCTGTCGTATTGTCGGTTCCTGCAGTGCCGGTATTGGTGCCGAGATTGACGTCCAGCACCGCGGCGACGTCGGCGGTGGTGGTGTCAGAGCCTGCCGTCCCAATGGTGCCGTTGCCCACGTTGACGTCCGCGATTGCTCCGAGGTCAGCGGTGGTGGTGTCGGTTCCTGTGGTCCCTGAATCTGTGCCGACCCCGAGCCCCAGGTCGACGACGGCGTCAAGATCTGCTGTCGTATTGTCGGTTCCTGCAGTGCCGGTATTGGTGCCGAGGCCAAGGTCCACGACTGCAACGAGATCGGCCGTGCTGTTTTCCGGCGTTGGGTCACCCAGTAGGCCCAACGACGAGTTGGCGGCAACTGCCGCTGAGACCGTAGCGGTAGTGCCGGACATGAGACCGTCGGAACCGCTTGTTGTATCCGCTGCACTGGCAGCGGTGGAGCCGAGGGCTAGGAGCCCGCCGGCGAAGAGGGTGCTAAGCAGCCCTCTGCGGATATTTGCGTGCATGGTGATATCTCCTGAAAGTTGTTTGTCGGGCGCCCATGGCAGCCCGGATGGCCGTTTTCTGTGCAGTGCGCAGGGAGGCCTAACTAGTCAGGAGATGAACCGGGGTCGAAAGACACCGGCGCAGGGGAATTCTGCAGGGGGCCGCTGACCGGGACTGCATGATTCAGCGGAACGTCGACGTGAAAGTCAGAAAGCCAGGCCGCGCCGCCGGCACCGCCGCCTGCGGACTGGCTGCTTCCCGATCCGGAGCCCGGAACAGCCGGCAGCGCGGCGGCGTCCGGAGTTCCGGGTTCGGGGTGCGGAGCTTCGAGGCTTCCGGCATGCGGAGCCGCTGGCGGCGTACCAGAACGATTTGAGGCATGCAGGACAGCTGATTTATCGACGTCGGCGACGGGCAGTTCGCGGGAACTTTCAGCGTCCGCACGAACGGGCAGGACCAAAGATGTTGGGTCCTCGCCAGCGGATCCACCTTCCGAGGCGGAGAGGCCCGGAACAGCCGGAAACGCTGCTGCGGCACCATAACCCTGAAGCAAATCAACACCAGTCAGCAGGTCGCCAGCCGGCTCCACGACGGGATCAAGAGCGGGAAGGGCTTCGCTAGCCGTCGGCAATGCCTGCTTGGCTATTTCGACGACGATTCCGTCGACCGCCTCGACAACCGGTGCCGTGGCGGCGCCGATGGTGCCGGCCGGGACAATCTGGTTCACCAGCGGGACGGTTTCAATCAGCTGGTCAACGGTGCCGGTTGCAGAACCGGTGAGGGGCAGGAGGAGGGCGGTAGGTTCAGCCGCGCTTGGCTGGGCGGGAAGGACGGCACTGCCCGCATCAGCCGCGCGCGGAGCGATAGAAGGTGCCACAGCGACCAGGGCGCCCGCGACAGGGTTGACTGCGGCTTCGGCTGGTGAGGAGACAGAAGGGCTGACGTTCCCTAGTAATGAACCGGGATCTGATGCGGCGTCAGCGCTGGCGCCGGGGGCTGACAGGGTCAGCCAAGCTGTGGCTGCTGCGCCGGCAAGGAGCAAAGGACGGAGCGCGCGCCATGACAAACGTTCCATGTGCAACACCCCCCGGCTCCCCGAAAAATCGACGATTGCCTACAGCCTAGGCACGACCTATAGCGGGAGTCCAGAGGACCACGACAAATAATCCGGCGAATTGATTATTTCCCGCCCATTCAAATCGGGGTTAGTGGGCATCATTCGGGTAGCTCACGCCCAGCTGCGCACGGACCCCGTCGAACAGCCGCATGACGTTCAGCGAATCCTCGAGCGGCATGACCGGGCTCTCCGTAAGCCCTTGCTGGATACACCTGGTGACCTCGCGGAGTTCGTAAGAATAACCGCGGCCCACAACGTCGAAGTGCTCGGTGCGCGGTTCCGCCATGCCGACCCTGACCAGGATTTCCCTGGGATTGTTGATGGACCCCATGGTGTGTAGATAGCCCAGGCTCCCCGCGACGGTGGCTGCGCGCGGACCGTAGGCCATCAGCGACGACGTCAGCTGGGCCTGCCCGCCGTGGTGGTACTCCAGGGTCAACGCATTCTGGGTGTCCACGCCGTCGTCGTTCACTGATCCCGTAGCGCTGACGGCCTGCGGGAAACCCAAGGTGCCCAGAGCCCACAGCAGGGGATACACCGTCAGGTCAAGGAGGGCCCCACCACCGTCTTTGAGAGCCCACAGCCGTGCGCTGGGGGAGTAGACCGCCGGGAAGCCGAGATCCGCGGTGACCCACTGGACCGTCCCGAGTTCCCCGGACGCTGCGATTTCGAAGGCGCGCTGCATGCTCGGCAGGAAACGGCTCCACATCGCTTCCATCATGAAAAGCTTCTTGGAACGCGCGAGGTTCACAAGTTCCGCGGCTTCCCGCGCGTTGATGGTCAGGGCCTTTTCGCACAGCACATGCTTGCCCGCCTGGAGGGCCGCCAGCGCAACTTCGTAGTGCTGGGCGTGCGGAGTGGCCACATAGACGACGTCCACGGAGTCGTCGGCGAGGAGCCGCCGGTAACCCGGCCCGCCGTCGTCGTCCCCGTACGCCCTGGCAAAACCGTACTCTGCCGCGAAAGCATCAGCCGTCTTTTGGCTTCTCGAGCTGACCGCATACAGCTCCGCATCAGCGAGAAGGGCAAGGTCCTGCACCATCGACCGGGCGATACTGCCTGTCGCCACTATTCCCCACCGCAGCGGACGTCCGGTGGAAGAACGGGGATCCTGGTCGGACTGGCTGAATAGCCACGGCTTCGCGATGGGGGCACTCATTGTGCCATCCTCTCACCCGACTGCGGGAGCGGTAGGGAATTACCCGCAGGAAGTGACGGAGGATCCGAATTTTTCGCGCGAAAAGTGAGAGAGCGTCAGATTAAAGGCGGCAGGAGCTGAGAGGGCGTTTGGGATTCGTCCTGCTCAGCTCCCGCTTGCGCCCCGGGTCCGTTACACCGCTTACGCCGTAGCGGCCGCTGCCACCCTGGTGCGGGCGGGCTCTTCGGTGAGGCGGCCCTGCTGGAGCCGGAAGCGGCGGTCCGTCTTGTTGGCGAGCTGGCGGTCGTGCGTGACCACCAGGATGGTGGTGTTGTGGTCGCGGCTCAGCGAGCTGAGGAGCTCGATGATGTGTTCGCCGGTCTGCTCGTCCAGGTTGCCCGTGGGCTCGTCGGCGAGGATGAGCCTGGGCTCATTGGCCAGTGCCCGGGCAATCGCCACGCGCTGCTGCTCGCCGCCGGATAAACGGTTGATGCGGCGCACGTGCTTCTCCGGATCCAGCTGCACCTGCTCCAGCAGCTCCTTGGCCCGGGCCAGCCGCACAGCCTTGCGCACTCCGGCGAACTCCATGGGCAGCATGACGTTGTCCACGGCGGACAGGTTGGGGATGAGGTTGAACTGCTGGAACACGAAGCCGATGTCGCGGCGCCGGTACTCGGTCAGCTTGCCGTCCGGCATGCTGGCCAGGCTGACGCCGTTGACGACGACGTCTCCGCTGGTGGGTTTGTCCAGCGCACCCAGCAGGGACAACAGGGTGCTCTTGCCGCTGCCGCTTTTGCCCACGATGGACGCGAGCGTGCCCTGTTCGAGTTCGAAGCTGACGTCGTTGACGGGTTTGATGGTGCGGTCGCCGGACTTGAAGGTGCGGACGAGATTCTTGACTTCGATCATGGTTACTCTCCTCGGAGGACTTCGATGGGGCGGATGCGGGCGGTCAGGAGTGCAGGAACCAGGGCTCCGATAATGGCCACGCCGAACACCGCGGCGATACCGGCGGCGATCACGCCGGGGGAGGCGCTCGCGGTGACGGTGGTCAGCAGCTGCGACGCTCCGCCGAACGGACCGCCCTGGCTGCCTGGAAGACCGGCGCCACCGCCGGGGAACCCGGCCGCCCCGCCAGGCATGCCGCGTCCGGTGGTTGCCGCCGTCGTCGTACTGGTGTTGGAACTGATCAGCGCGGAGGCGATGCCGCCGCTGGCGAAGGAGGCGACGGCGGCGCCCACCACGCTGCCGAGCGCCACGAGAACCAGCGCCTCCAGGACAAACTGGAGCCCGATGGTGCGGTTGGGGGCGCCGATCGCCTTGAGCACACCGATTTCACGACGGCGCTCGCGGACCAGCATCACCATGATCAGCAGGATGATCAGGCCGGCCGTGCCCAGTGCCGCGACGAACGCGATGAACGAGATGTTCTTGACGCTGTCCAGCGAGCTGACGGCGGTTTCGAGGTTCTGGCCCTGGGTGACGTCGGCCTTGTCGGTGCCGAGCGCGGACTGCAGGGCGGTCTTGGTGGAATCGACGTTTTCCAGGGTGTCCACCGTGACGATCATGGTGGAGAGCTCGCCGGGCAGTTCGGCCAGCGTCTGGGCGGAGGGGAGGGTGACGTAGAGGGCGTTGTTGCCGAACGTGGTGCCGGCGTCGAACAGGCCGGCCACGGTGTAGGTCTGGTCGTTGATGGTGAATGTGGAACCGACCTTAAGGCCGTTCTTTTCCGCAAGGGTGGTGCCGAGGAGCGCGGTGGCCGATTCCGCGGTGTAGTCGCCCAGGCCGGTGCCTTCGGTGATCGCCAGGGCCTTGCCCGTGCTGTCCACCTCGGCGCCGACTCCGGTGGCCGTGATCGGCAGACTGCGCACCGGCTGGGCGGTTCCGGTTGATCCGCTGGTTCCCTCGCTGGCCTGGTTGCGGTTGCCGAGCGTTCCGGCGTCGATGGCGGCGGTGAGGCTGGTGGTCAGCGTGGTGGTGGATTGCCCGCCGGGTCCGCCCTGGCCGCCGCCGGGTCCGGCCGCCTGGGTACCGGAGGCTTGTGCTGCCGCTTCGGTGGCGTTGCGCAGCCGCAGCGCCTTGGTGCCGACGACGCTGGTGACGTTGGGTACGGCGGCCGCGGTGGCGGCCTGCTCTGCCGTGAGCGGTTCGCCGCCGCCTTCGAAGCCCTGGCCGCCGGCCGGATTGACGGTCAAAACGGTGCCCACGGATGCGTTCAGTTCAGCGGCTTTGGCGGCAACCGCCTGGTTGGCCACCAGCATGGACAGGGCCAGGCCGATCGCCACGGCCAGCACTGCCACCACGGCCCCGGTCCGGACCTTGTTTCTGAAGGCATTGCCTATACTTCGGGCGAGGACGCTCACGGTACTCCTAGAATCTCTGGCCGGACGGAATGACCGGCTGCTGATCCAACAGTGGTGCGCTTGGCTGTGCGGAGAACGGGCCGAAGCTATGTTTGCGCTGTGAAGGCCGGCGCCCGGGGTACGCAAAAGCCCCGGCCCACCCTCTCGGGTGAGCCGGGGCTCGTCACTGCGGTTGGAGGCGCCTCAGCGCGGAACTACTTGGTGATCGGGCCGAGTACCGGATCGTCCACGTAGGCCGTCTTGACGTTCTCCTTGGTCACGATGACCGGATCCAGCAGGTACGCCGGAACGGTCTTGACCTTGTTGTTGTAGGACTTGTCATCGTTGATCTCAGGCGTCTTGCCGGCCTGGATGTCCTTGACCATGGTGATTGCGTGCTCAACGAGCTTGCGGGTGTCCTTGTTGATGGTGGAGTACTGCTCGCCGGCCATGATGGACTTGACGGACTCAACCTCGGAGTCCTGGCCGGTGATGATCGGAAGCGGCTTGCCGGCGGCCTTGACGGAGGTCAGGACTGCACGGGCCAGGGTGTCATTCGGGGACAGGACGCCGTCCAGGGACGCAGTGCCGTAGCTGCCGGTCAGCAGGGTGTCTGCGCGACGCTGGGCGTTCTCAGCCTTCCAGCCCTGGGTGACAGCCTGCTCGAACGAGGTCTGGCCGGAGACAACCTTGAGGGTGCCGTCGTCGATCTTCGGCTTGAGGACGCTCATGGCGCCGTCGAAGAAGACCTTTGCGTTGGCGTCATCCGGGGAACCGGCGAAGAGCTCGATGTTGTACGGGCCGGAAGGCTTCTTGGCCTTCATGCCGTCCAGCAGCGCCTGGCCCTGGAGTTCGCCCACCTTGAAGTTGTCGTAGGCCACGTAGTAGTCCACGTTCTCCGTGTTCAGGAGCAGGCGGTCATAGGCGATGATGGTGGCGCCGGAGTCCTTGGCCTGCTTGAGCTGCGTGCCCAGCTGGGCGCCGTCGATGGCACCCACGATGATGACCTTTGCACCCTTGGTGACCATCGCGCTGATCTGGTTCTGCTGCTCGGAGACGCCGCCGTTGGCGAACTGCACATCGGCCTTGAACCCGGAACCGTTCAGGCCGTCGTTGAACAGCTTCTCGGCCAGCACCCAGTTTTCACTGGTCTTCTGGGGGAGGGCGACGCCGATCGAGGAGTTCTTGGGGAATGCCTCGCCGCCGCTGCTGCCACCTGTGGTGCCGGTCTCGGCGCGGCCGCAGGCAGTCAGCGCCAGTGCCGCAATAGCAGCGATTGCTGCTGCCTTTCCTGCTTTACCAATCATTTGCATTGCTTGGTTCACTTTCTATAGATGGTGTGCGGAGAATCGTGGGGAAGCGCTCAGGCTTCCTTGCGGATGGCGTCCTTCGTGGATGTCGTCTCATCCGGCTGGAGCTCGCTGCTGCTGCGGCCGAAGTTCTTCATCATCATGCCGATGATTGATTTCTTGCCCTGGGTCTTGTTGTAGACGTCGAAGGCGACGGCGATCAGGAGCACGAGGCCCTTGATGATCTGGGTGAGGTCGGCACCGACGCCCAGGAGCTGCAGGCCGTTGTTCAGGACAGCCATCACCAGGCCACCAACGATCGAGCCGATCACGGTGCCCACGCCGCCGGTCACGGCAGCGCCGCCGATGAAGACGGCTGCGATGGCGTCCAGTTCCCAGCCGACGCCGTCGAACGGACCGGACGCGGTGGAGCGGCCCACGAAGATCATGCCTGCCAGGCCGGCGAGGATGGACATGTTCATCATGACCAGGAAGTTGACCTTCTTGGACTGCACGCCGGACAGCTCGGCTGCGTGCCGGTTGCCGCCAACGGCGTAGATGTGGCGGCCGACGATGGTCTTGGAGGAAATGAACCCGTAGATGAGGACCAGGACGGCCAGGATCAGGCCCGGGATCGGGAAGGACGTTCCCGGACGGCCGGTGGCGAACAGGTACGTGGCGTACAGGATGGCACCGCAGATCAGGACGAGCTTGAGGATCATTACCCAGGCCTCGGGGACTTCAGCGCCGAGGGCAATGGCCCGGCGGCGTGAACGGACTTCGCTGAAGATGACGAAGGCAACGGCCAGCAGGCCCAGCAGCAGGGTGAGGTTGTTGTATCCCGTGGACGGCCCCACCTCGGGGAGGTATCCGGAGCCAAGGTACTGGAAGTCGTTGGGGACCGGGATGGTGTTGGACTTGCCGACGAACTGGTTGAAGCCGCGGAAGAGCAGCATGCCGGCCAGGGTCACGATGAAGGCGGGGATGCCCACATAGGCGGTCCAGAACCCTTGCCAGGCCCCGATCAGAGCCCCGAGGGCCAGGCCGAGCAGGACACCGGCGTACCAGGGGATGCCCCAGTCACGGATGGCCAGGGCCACGGTAACGCCGACAAAAGCTGCCACCGAGCCCACGGAGAGGTCGATGTGGCCGGCGATGATGACCAGCACCATGCCGATGGCCAGGATCAGAATGTAGGAGTTGCCGTTGAAGAGGTTGATGACGTTGCCCGGGGTGAGCGTGCGGCCCTCGGTGAAAATCTGGAAAAAGACGATCAGTGCAACCAGGGCGAAGATCATGCCGAATTGGCGGGTATTGCCGCCAAATAGCTTCTTGAGCGCGTTCATTGTTTCGGTCCTTGTGTCTGGAAGGTTCTGGAGGTATCCAGAAGGTCAGGCGGCGGTCTTGCGGGCGGATGTCATGAGCTTCATCAGGCTTTCCTGGCTGGCTTCATCCTTGTTCAGGACACCGGTGATGGCGCCTTCGAAGATGGTGTAGATGCGGTCCGAGAGTCCCAGCAGCTCAGGCAGTTCGGAGGAGATCACGATGACTCCCTTGCCCTGGTTGGCCAGCTGCTGGATGATGCCGTAGATCTCGTACTTGGCGCCCACGTCGATGCCGCGGGTGGGCTCGTCGAGGATCAGCAGGTCCGGATCGGTGAACATCCACTTGGCGAGCACCACCTTCTGCTGGTTGCCGCCCGAGAGTTTGGCGACGCCTTCTTCCACTGAGGGCGTCTTGGTGCGCAGGGACTTGCGGTACTGCTCCGCAACTGTGAATTCCTTGTTGGGGTCCACGATGTTGTGCTTGCTGATTTTCTTCAGGTTCGCCGCGACGGTGGTGGTCTTGATGTCATCGAGGAGGTTCAGTCCCAGGGACTTGCGGTCCTCGGTGACGTAGCCCAGCCCGGCGTCAATCGCGTGGCGGACGGAGCGGAGGGTGATCTCCTTGCCGTCCTTGTAGATGTGGCCGGAGATGAACCGTCCGTAGGAGCGGCCGAACACGGAACGGGCAAGCTCGGTGCGGCCGGCGCCCATGAGCCCGGCAAAACCGACAATCTCGCCGCGGCGCACGAAGAAGTTGGAGTTCTTGCAGACCAGGCGGTCCTGGATCTGCGGGTGGCCCACGTTCCAGTCCTTGACCTCGAAGAACACCTCGCCGATTTTCGGTTCGTGGTCCGGGAAGCGTGACTCCAGCGTGCGGCCCACCATGCCCTTGATGATGCGGTCCTCATCCACGCCGTCGGCCTTCACGTCGAGGGTCTCGATGGACTTGCCGTCACGGATGATGGTGATGGAGTCCGCGATCTGTTCGATCTCGTTCAGCTTGTGCGAAATGATGATGGACGTGATGCCGCGGCCCTTGAGCCCCAGCATGAGGTCCAGCAGGTGCTGGGAGTCGGATTCGTTCAGGGCTGCCGTGGGCTCGTCGAGGATCAGGAGCTTTACTGATTTGCTCAGCGCCTTGGCGATTTCGACGAGCTGCTGCTTGCCGACGCCGATTTCCTTGATGGCGGTATCGGGATCCTCCCGCAGACCCACCCGGGCGAGCAGTTCAGTGGACCGCGCCCGGGCCTCGGCCCAGTCGATGATGCCGCGTTTGGTGGGCTCGTTGCCCAGGAAGATGTTCTCCATGATGGAGAGCTCCGGGATGAGCGCGAGTTCCTGGTGGATGATCACGATGCCGGCATGCTCGCTGGCCCGGATGTCCTTGAACTGCTGGACTTCGTTCTGGTAGACGATGTCGCCGTCGTAGGTGCCGAACGGATACACACCGGACAGGACTTTCATAAGGGTGGACTTGCCGGCGCCGTTCTCGCCGCAGATGGCGTGGATCTCGCCGGCCTTCACCCGCAGGCTCACCTCGGACAAAGCTTTAACGCCGGGGAATTCCTTGGTGATGGAGCGCATCTCGAGAAGAATCGGATCGCTTTGCGTGGTCTGGGACGTCATTTGCCCTTACGCCTCCAATGCATGACTTCGTTGTCCGCCCTGCAAACCGCAGGGCCGTCTGATGAAAAAGTAAACTTGATCACAGCCGTTGTCGTCAAGTCTTTAACGCAACAGCCAGATAACGAATAGGTTAGGAGCGGCGGATTCCCGCATGCTGGAAAACGAGGGCGGCCGCCCCGAGGGCCTCCGCCCGGTCGCCGAGTGAGGACATTGTCAGGGTTGTGGTCTCGCCGATGACGGGCACTGCGTGGCGCACCAGGCCCCGCCGGATGGGGTCCAGGAGCAGGTCTCCCAGCCCCGCCAGGGGACCGCCCATCACAATGACTTCGGGGTTGATGAGGTTGGCCACGTTGCCCAGGGCCCGGCCTACGGCCAGGCCGGCGTCGTCGATGACACGCAGTGTCGCGGAGTCCCGCTCCAGGGCCTTGCGGACGATGTCCTCCGCGCTGAGCGGTTTCTCCTCGCCGCGGCTGAGGAGCTCGATCATGGTGGTTGTGGAAGCAATGGTTTCCAAGCACCCCCGGTTCCCGCAGCGGCAGATGAGGCCGTGCTCGTGGATAGTGGCGTGGCCGATCTCGCCGGTGATGCCCACGTTGCCGTAGTACGGGGCGCCGTTGAGGATCAGCCCGGCGCCAATGCCCGAGCCGATCTTCATGAACATCAGGTTGCTGATGCCGCTGTGGGGTCCCCACGTGACCTCTGCCAGGGCGCCTAGGTTGGCGTCGTTGTCAATGAACACGGGGAAATTCAGGGTCTCTTCAAGGTAGTGCAGGATGTTGATGCCCACCCACTCGGGAAGGATGGCCCCCTGCGCCACGGTGCCCGTCCGACGGTCGATGGGGCCCGGGATTCCGACGCCGGCGCCCACTATGGCGCTGCGTTCCACGCCGCTTTCCGCCAGCAGTTTGGCAAGGAGTTCGACGGCGGCCCGGATGCCTTCGTCGGCGTGATGGCCTAATGGCAGCAGCACGGATTCCTCGGCGATGATGTGGTAACTCAGGGTTGCGAGGACCACCCTGAGGTGCCGCCGTCCGAAGTCGATTCCCACGGCGACCGCACCGTTGCTGTTGAGCCGGACGTTCAGTGCACGCCGGCCGGAACTGGTGATCGGCTCCGTGGACGCCAGTCCGGCGTCCTGCATGATCTTGACGATGTTGGAGACCGTGGCGGTGGACAAGCCGGTCTGCCGGGCGAGTTCAGCCTGGGTTGATGGACCGTTCAGGAGGCACTCGATGATCCGTTGCTGGTTCAGGTGCCTCAGGGCGGACTGTGAACCAGGGTTCTTGGTTCGGCTCCTCGTTGAGCGCGGTGATGAGGGCATGCAATGAAGCGTGCACCATCTGCACCGTTGTAGTCAAGAAGTTAACGCAAGGCATCATTGCAGGACCCTTGCCGCACGCACGGACGTTCCGCACTGCGGGCCCCGGTTTCCGGGCGGAAATGCACCTACGGCACAGTCTGCACCCTCGCTAGGCTGGTAGGAAGAGGCTGCAAGAAGAGGCGGCCCGCGTTTCCCGCGGGCATCCCGGAGACTATAGAGGTGGTAACGGTGCTGCTGGCACTCCTGCAGGCGAACGCCGCTGTACTTGATGTGGAAACCAACTGCGGGGCAATTGACGACGCCGCCCGCTCGGCCGCGTCCGCCGGGGCGGGGGTGCTGCTCACCCCGGAGCTGTTTCCCGTGGGGTATGCGCCCCTCCGGGTCCGGTCCGGACTGGATCCCGCAAGCCTTCCGGCCATCCGCCGGACGCTCGCCGGCATCGCGCGGAAGAACCGCATCGCCCTGGTGTACAGCCTGCCCGCCGTCACCTCGGACGGCCGGTGGCAGATCACCTCCACGCTGGTGGACCGAGAAGGGGCCGAGGTGCTGAACTACGCCAAGGTCCACTTGTTTGGGGAGGAGGAGCGCACGGCGTTCAGCCCGGCCGCCGAACCTCCCGCCGTCGTGGACTTCCAGGGCATCAAAACGTCCATGGTGATCTGCTACGACGTCGAGTTTCCCGAAGCCGTTCGTGCCGCCGCGGTCCGCGGCGCAGAACTGCTCCTGGTTCCCACGGCCCTGTCCCGGGGATTCGACTCCGTCCCGCAGGTCCTGCTGCGCGCAAGGGCTCTGGAGAGCCAGCTGACCGTGGCCTATGCCAACCACTCAGGGGAGGAAGACGGCTGTGAGTTCCTGGGCGGCAGCGTCATCGCCGGTCCCGACGGCTCCCTGCTGGCCGCTGCAGGACCGGCGCCGGAACTGCTGTACGCCGAGGTGTCCGCCGTCAGCGCCCGCAACGCGCGGGAAGCCGTGCCGTACCTCAGGGAGCGCCGGCCGGAGCTTTACTCGGACTGGGAGGGCGCGGCTTCCGTTGCCGGCGGAGATTCGTCCACGTACTGAAGTGCGAACCAGAGCTCCGCGCGGACCTGGGCCTGGTTGAGGTCGGTCTCCAGAAGCTCGGCCACGGCGTTGATCTGCCGGCGGACGCTGTTCCGGTGCAAGCCCAGGGCTTTCGCCGTGGCGTCCCAGCTCCCGTTCTCTCCGAGCCACGTCCGCAGCACCGCCAGCTGGGCGGCGCGCCGCTCGGGATCCTCCTGGCCAAGAACCGGCTCCAGCAGGCGTGCCGCCAGCATGGTCCCGGCCTCGCGGCCAAGCAGTCCGGCCACGGACCAGGTCACCTCGTCCACCCGGGCGCTCCTGCCGGTTGCCTGAACCCGGGCGCGCAGCGACGTCACCCGCCGGTACGCGGATGCCAAGGCCTGGAACTCGGTGGCATCCCCGATCACCAGGCGCCAGCCGAGTTCCTCCGCCTCTGCCAGCAGGGCCTCGTCGACCTTGAGGCGGGTAATGGCGGCAAAACCGTAGTCAGTGATCTCCACCAGCTTGGTGTCGAACATGCGGCGCCACTGCAGGAGTTCCCGGACGGGGCTGTCGCCAGCAGGACCGCCGGGTTCCGCCTTCACACCCTGGACAACCCGCAGCTGTGCCGAGCGCGTGGAGGAAATGCTCTGCGCCAGTAGGTCTTTGAGTCCGTTGATGTGCTTCGTGCCGCCGGAGGCCACGCTGTCCGGATGGAGCAACAGCGCGGTCGCGAGCTGGCTGGGTGCCAGCGAGCCGCTGGTCCGCTGCCGCACCAGCAGTTCCAGGAGCCCCACCACCGAGGACACCACGCTGTTCTGGGCCGGCGTGAGCGGTCCGCCGGAGCCCAGGATCAGCGCGCCGAGGTTGGCATCCCGGGTGCTGCGGAGCGGGTGGCCGAACACCGTGGACGGCCGCGGTTCCTCGAGGGACTCCATCTCAACCCGGGGGCCGCTGCCACCCAGGAGCCGTTTCAGCAGCGGCTGCAAAGCCGAGAGTTCGACGGCGGCCGGCGGGGCCTGGTTGCCGGCCGGGCCGGCAGCGCCAGTTCCGCTGCTGTTGCCGCTTCCGCCGTCGGCCGCGGCCCGGGCGCGGATCCTGCCGTCGGCCCCGACGAGCAGCGCCCAGACCGGAACCCGCTGCACCAACGCCGCCAGGAGCTCGTGCTCCGGCCTGGCCGACAGGACCGCCCGCATCAGCTGCCGGTTGGTGTCCGCCAGTTGCCGGAACACCCTGGCGTTGTCCGACTCCAGCAGCTGCGAGAACGCCAGTCCGATCGCCGCAAACGGAACAGTCCTGGGAAACTCCACCAGGGTCAGGTTGTGGCGATGGCATGCCGCCAGCACGGTCCCGGGCACGGCGTCGAAGTACGGTTCCAGTCCGAACCCCAGGGCCCCCACCCCGGCGCCGACCAGCCGCTGCACATAGGCGTCCACCTTTCCCTCGCGGCCGCCCTCGCCGAGGAACGGCAACCCGGCGGTGAGGATAAACTCGCCGTCGAGAAGGTAGGGCGTCGGATCCTCCAGTTCGCTCGGCTCCACCCAGCGGAGCATCCCGGCACCGTTGCCGCCGTCGTGGAGTATTCTCAGCTCCGGCGGCAGCTTCTGCAGGAACTGCTCCAGCGTGACGAAGCCGAGCCGCTCGACGGCTGCCTCAGGCGCCAACGGGAGCACCGGCTTCCTGGTAGTCCGGGCACTCGTAGGCGCGCGGCAGGCGCGGGGCAATCCGGTTGATGATCTCGTCACCGTGGCTGCCGATCGCCGCGCCCCAGTCATCGGCGCTCGCGGCCCCGGTGCGCGGATCGCCAAATAGCACAGCTGTGTCACCAACGGCCACGCCCGGGGAATCCGGGCCCAGGTCCACCATGAACTGGTCCATGCAGACCTTGCCGATCACCGGAACCCGGCGGCCCCCGACGAGGATCAGGCTGCGGCCCGTGATGCCCTTGGGGATCCCGTCCGCATAGCCCAGCGGGATCAGCCCCAGATACCGCGGCTCGTGCGTGATGGCCTGGTGCTCGTAGCTCACGCCGGTCCCGGCCGGCACTTTCTTCACCAGCACCACCGGGGCCGTGACCGTCAGTGCGGGGCGCAGGCCGAAGTCGGCCGGAGCCAGGTGGTCGGCCGGAGCCAGCCCGTAGAACGCCAGGCCGGCCCGCACCATGTCGAAGGCGAATTCCGGCCGGTCAAGGATGTTGGCCGAACTCGAGACGTGCCGGAGAGCCGGTTCCAGGCCCGCCGCCCTGGCCGCACGGACGGCTTCTTCGAAAGCCTCCACCGCCGCCAGGTTGGCCGGGTGTGCCGGAACGTCGGCCCAGGCCAGATGCGTCCAGACGCCGCGCACGCAGAGCGTGCCGTCACGCTCTGCGGCCCGGGCAGCGGTGACGAGTTCCGCCCAGTCCTCCGCCCGCGCCCCGCCGCGACTCAGCCCCGTGTCCAGTTCAAGATGGACGACGGCGGGACGGCCCAGCTGGCGGGCGATGCCGGCCACGACGTCGAGCTGGGCGACGCTGCCCAGCGACACGTCGACGTCGTACGCCAGCGCTTCCCGGATCGTCTCGCTGGAGGCGGATGCGAGGTACAGCCAGGACAGTACCGGAGCGGTGATGCCCGCGCGGCGCAGGGCAATCGCCTCATGAAGCTGCGCCGTTCCCAGCCAGTCCGCCCCGGCCGACAGCGCCGTCCGGGCGACGTCAACGAGTCCGTGGCCGTAGGCGTTGCCCTTCACCACCGCCATGAAGTGGGGTGCCGCGGAGCGCTGGCGGAGAGTGCGGATGTTGTCTGCGATGGCCGAAAGGTCAACGCTGACCTGTCCGGTGAGCGCCGCGTTCCGCGTGCCCTCTGTGTGTGCATTAAGTCTCATGCCAGAAGACTATAGGTCATTTTGCACAACGATGAGAGGTGGCTCACAAACCTAAGCTGTACCAGGGGAAAGCCGCTAACTACTCACGAACGGACGTCAATGATGACTGTGCCTACACTCACCGGCCGGCCGCCGGCAGCTGCCCGCCGTCCGGGCCTGGCTGCACAACTGCTGCGCCGCAAGCCGATCGACCAAATGGTCAGCGAGGCCGACAACGGCCATGGCGGCACCAAGCTGGTCCGCAGCTTTGGAGTTCTGCAGCTGACCATGATCAGCGTCGGGGCCACGCTGGGAACCGGCATCCTGGTCATCCTCGGCGAATCCGTGCCGCTGGCCGGCCCCGCCATCTGGATTTCGTTCGCCATCGCCGGGCTTGCCGCCCTGCTCTCGGCCGTGTCCTACGCCGAAATGGCCGGTCTGGTCCCGGTGGCAGGCTCCAGTTACTCCTACACCTACGCCACGATGGGCGAAGGCATGGCGTGGATCTGCGGCTGGTGCCTCGTGCTGGAGTACGCGGTGTCAGTGGCCGCCGTGGCCGTCGGTGCAGGCCAGTACGTGAACGAGACCCTCGCGGTGTTCGGGCAGGTCCTGCCGGATGCCGTCTCGCAGCCGCCCGGTGACGGCGGCATCATGAACATCCCGGCCATGGTCATCGTGGTCCTCGCGACGATCCTGCTGGTTCGCGGGGCCAGGGAGAGCGCCTGGATCAACACCGCGATCGTGGTGATCAAGGTAGCCATCCTCCTCTTCTTCTGCGCCGTCGCATTCACGGCCTTCAACGCCGGCAACTTCGAGCCGCTGCTGCCGATGGGCGCGGCAGGCGTCTCGGCCGCCGCCTCGACGGTCTTCTTTTCCTACATCGGCTTCGACGCCGCCTCCACGGCCGGCGAGGAAGCGCGCAATCCCAAACGGGACCTGCCGCGCGCCATCATGCTTTCCATGGTGATCGTCACCACCATCTATGTCCTTGTGGCTGTCGCCGCCATCGGCGCCCGTCCCTGGGGCTGGTTCGACGGCACCGAGGCCGCCCTGGTGAAAATCCTTGAGGAAACCACAGGCCAGCCGTGGATCGCCCTGGTCTTCGCCGTCGGCGCCGTGCTGGCCATCGCCAGCATCGTCCTGACCGTCCTCTACGGCCAGACCCGCATCCTGCTCTCCATGTCCCGCGACGGCCTCATCCCCAGGATCTTCGGCCGCGTCTCCTCCCGCACCGGCACCCCGGTTGCCGGGACCGTGATCGTGGGCGTCCTCGTGGCCCTCACGGCCGGGCTGGTTCCGCTCGGTGACCTGGCGGACGCCACCAGCATCGGCACCCTGTTCGCCTTTGCCCTGGTCAACGTGGCCGTCATCTACCTGCGCCGCAACCGGCCCGAACTCAAGCGCACCTTCCGCGTGCCGCTGTTCCCGCTGACCCCCATCCTCGGCGCGCTTATGTGTGCGTACCTTATGGCCAACCTCGGCGCCGATACCTGGGCCGTGTTCGGCATCTGGATGCTGGTGGGCCTCGCAGCCTACTTCGGCTACGGCCGGAAGCACTCCAGGGTGGCGGCGCTGGGCCACGAGGAATACCGTGAACTGAGCGGGCGCGAATCTTCACCACTGTCCACCCCCGAACCGACGAAGGCAGACCTTTCATGACCATCGCCACCGAACTGCCGGCCAACAACCCTGCTACGGCCCCGGGCCCCGAAGCCGCCTCCGCCGCGGGCCGGGCTGCCGACGCCCCCATCACCATGCTGAACCCGGACTTCCCGTTCAGCTACGACCACTACCTCGCGCACCCGGACGGCCTCGGCTCGGTCCCGCCAGAGCTGTACGGCACCCAGGTGGCCGTGGTCGGCGCGGGCCTGTCCGGCCTGGTCACGGCCTACGAACTGATGAAGCTGGGCCTACGCCCGGTCATGTACGAGGCCGACCAGATTGGCGGCCGGCTGCGGACTGCCAGCTTCCCGTCGGCTCCCGGCGTGGTGGCGGACCTCGGCGGCATGCGGTTCCCGGTGTCCGGCAAGGCGTTCTACCACTACGTGGACCTGCTGGGCCTGCAGACCCAGGAGTTCCCCAACCCGCTGGCCCCGGTCACCTCCAGCACCGTGATTGAACTGGCCGGGCAGAAGCACTACGCGAGCACGCCGGCGGACCTGCCGCCGTTCTTCCGTGAAGTGGCGGACGCGTGGAAAGCGGCAGTGAACGACGGCGCCCGCTTCAGTGAGATGCAGGACGCCATCCGGGCGCGGGACACGGCCCGGATCAAGGAGATCTGGAACGAACTCCTGCCGCTGATGGACGAACAGACGTTCTACGGCTTCATCGCGGCCAGCGAGTCCTTCAAGAAGGCCGGCTTCGCGCACCGCGAGGCATTCGGGCAGGTGGGGTTCGGCACCGGCGGCTGGGATACCGACTTCCCCAACTCGATCCTCGAAATCCTCCGCGTCGTCTACACCGACGCCGATGACCAGCACCGCCTCATTGCCGGGGGAGCGCAGCGGCTCCCCGAGGCGCTGTGGCAGCACGCGCCGTCGGGCATGGCCCACTGGCCGGAAGGAACGTCACTGGCGTCGCTGCATTCAGGCTCCCCGAGGGGCGCCGTGGACCGCATCAGCCGGGACGCCAACGGCGACCTGCGCCTGCGCGAACGCTGGGGCCGGGAGGCGAGCTATCCCGCCGTCGTCACCACATGCCAGTCCTGGCTGCTGTCCACCCGGATCCACACCGAGGAAGCACTGTTTCCGGCGGAGCTGTGGACGGCGATCGAGCGCTCGCACTACATGCAGTCCTCCAAGACCTTCGTGATGGTGGACCGCCCGTTCTGGAAGGACACCGATCCCGCTACGGGCCGGGATGTCCTGTCCATGACCCTGACCGACCGGCTGAACCGCGCCACCTACCTGCTCGACGACGGTCCGGACAAGCCCGCCGTCATCCTGCTTTCCTACACCTGGAACGACGACGCGCTGAAGTGGCTGGCGCTCGACGCCGACCAGCGGGTGGAGCTCATGCTGCACTCCCTGGAGCAGATCTACCCGGGCGTGGACATCGCCAGCCACATCATCGGCCAGCCCATCACCGTATCCTGGGAAGCGGACCCCAACTTCATGGGCGCCTTCAAGGCGAACCTGCCCGGGCACTACCGTTACCAGCAGCGGCTGTTCACGCACTTCAAGCAGGACAAGCTGCCGGAAGCCCAGCGCGGGATCTTCCTGGCCGGCGATGACGTATCCTTCACCGCCGGCTGGGCCGAGGGCGCCGTCACCACCGGCCTCAACGCGGTGTGGGGCGTGGTGAACCACCTGGGCGGCCGGTCAGCCGCCGGGAACCCGGGACCGGGCGAGCTGCTGGACGCACTGGGACCGATCAGCCTGGACTAGCCCGGGCTGCTGACCCTGTTAGCCGGCGTGAAGCTCCCGGTGCGCCTGCGCGAGCTCGCGGTAGTGGGCGGCGTTGCGCTTCACGCCGTCGAACTCCTCGTCGGTGAGTTCACGGCGGACCTTCGCCGGGACGCCGGCCACCAATGACCGGGGCGGGATGACGGTTCCTTCAAGGACCACGGCGCCGGCGGCCACCAGGGAGCCGGCGCCGATCACCGCACCGTTCAGGATGGTGGCGCTCATGCCGATGAGGCAGTCGTCCTCGACCGTGCAGCCGTGCACCACGGCACTGTGGCCGACGCTGACGCGGGCCCCGACGCTGCACGGGAATCCCGGGTCGGCGTGCAGCACAACATTGTCCTGCAGGTTGCTGCCCTCACCAACGGTGATGGCGGCGGTGTCGGCCCGCACGGAGACACCGTAGAACGCGCTGGCGTCCGCGGCGAGGGTGGCTTTGCCGATCACGGAGGCGCTAGGGGCGACGAAGACTGATGGGTGGACGTCCGGGCTGGTGCCGGCGAAAGGATAAAGAGGAGCCATGTGCCCAGCCTAGGACACTGCTCGCGCCGGCCTTCGGAAGCAGGCTCCACAGGCGGGCTTTGTGACCTAGTGACGCCGCCGACGGGTCTCATTACCATTGGGGCCATGGAACTACGGGATTTTGGCCCGTCAGGGCTGCAGCTGCAAGGACTTCACCTGCGGCCGGACGGTGGCGGAGTGCCCGGCCGGTTCCGCCGGCTGATGCGGCGGATTGAGCAGCTGGAGGCCCTTGACCCGGCTGTCCGTGCGGTCGAGCCGCCGGCTGGCCGGCTGGTCCGCAACCGGCGTCTTCGCAGCTTCCTGCACGGCGATGCAACCGGAATACCGCTGCACGGCATCCTGACCGACGCACCATTCGGCGCATGGTTCATGGCCATGTACCTGGACCTGTACTCCGACCCCGGGACGCAGCGGGCGGCCACCCGGCTGGTGGGCCTTGGCGTTCTGGCCGCGGCGCCCACCGCACTGACCGGATGGGCCGAGTGGGCGTTGGCCGGCCGCGGAACGAAGCGGGTTGGCATCGTCCATGCCGGTTTGAATGGTGCGGCCGTGCTGATTTTCGCCGGGTCCTGGGCCGCGCGGCTCCGGGGCCGCCGCAAGCTCGGCGTCGGCCTGGCGCGCGTCGGGGCTCTCGTCTTAGTGGCGAGCGCTTTGCTGGGCGGATATATGGGCAGCGCCCGCCGGGGAGCGTAGACCCTCCCCGCTTCCCCAACTGACTCGCACTTAACGTCGTCAATCGCGGGTTCCGCGACGTTAAGTGCCAGTCAGTTGGGTCAGGGCGGGGGAGTGCGGAGGACCAGGAACTGGTAATGCTGCGTCCAGTGGCCGGCACCCGGCCCGGACTCCGCGCCCGTGCCTTCCGGCCACGTCACGAATTCCTCAACGTCGCCGTGCCGGCCGAAGATCCGTTGGAGCGCCGCGTCGCTGCGGCGGCTGAAAAAGCGCGGCGGCTGGATCTCGTCTTCGGGGTTGAGGACTTCTTCATCGTCACCGGACCAGAGCCCGACGGCGATCGGCGCCCCAGGCGCGGCCACCCGCACGAGTTCACCGACGACGTCGTCGATGTCCTTGTTGGGGATATGCAGCAGCGTGCTCATGGTCCACAGTGCCGGGAAAACGCCGTCGGCGAAGGGCAGGCTCCGCACACTCGCGACCGAGACATTCAGCCCCTTGGACGTAGCCAGCCGCACTTGTTCCTCGGACAGGTCCACACCCGTGTAATGGACGCCGGCCTGGACGAACTTGAGGCCGTCGAGGCCCCCGCCGGAGCCGATTTCCAGTACGGCGTGCCTGCCTTCGGCCTTCAACCGGGCGATGAACCGTTCCCGCTGCTGCACCCGCTGCGGAGTCAGGGGATGCTCCGGATGAAGGAGGGCACGCTGGTTGTAGAACGCGGCCAGCCGGTCCTCGCCGCTGAGCCCCAGGGCTCCGGAGTCCTCCACGGCCGGCGCCACCTCCTGCCCGGACCCTAGTTGAAGACGACGGTGCGGTTGCCGTCCAGCAGCACGCGGTGCTCGGCGTGCCACTGGACGGCCTGGGCCAGGGTGCGGCCTTCCACATCGCGGCCCATCTGCACGAACTGTTCCGCGGTGCGGCGGTGGTCCACGCGGATGACTTCCTGTTCGATGATGGGCCCTTCGTCCAGGGCGGCCGTGACGTAGTGCGCCGTGGCACCGATCAGCTTGACGCCGCGGGCATGGGCCTGGTGATACGGCCTGGCACCCTTAAAGGACGGCAGGAAGGAGTGGTGGATGTTGATGGCCTTGCCGGTGAGCTCCGTGCAGAGCTCGTTGGACAGGATCTGCATGTAGCGGGCCAGGACGGTCAGCTCGATGTCCTGCTCCGCAATGATCTTGCGCAGCTGGTCCTCTGCCTGGACCTTGGTGTCCGCAGTGACCGGGATGTAGTGGAAGGGAATGCCGTAGAACTCCGCCAGCCCGGCCAGGTCCTGGTGGTTGGACACGATCGCGGGGATCTCGATGGGCAGCGTGCCGGAGCGCTGCAGGAACAGGAGGTCGTTGAGGCAGTGCGCCGACTTGCTCGCCATCAGCAGCGTGCGGACCTTCCGGCCGGCGGGGTTGAGGCTCCACTGCATGCCGAAGGCCTCCGTCACGGGCTGCAGCGCGGCGTGGACTTCTGCCTGCGACGCGTCCGTGGTGGCTTCGACGCGCATGAAGAACGTGCCGGTTGCGTGGCTTCCATACTGCTGCGAGTCCGTAATATTGCAGCCGGCCACGAGCAATGCTCCCGCCACGGCATGCACGATGCCGGGCCGGTCCGGGCAGGAGAGGGTCAGAACATAAGCGGAGTTCAGCTGGTCTTCAGTCACGAATAACAGCCTACCCGCGCCGGGGGCAGCGCTCTCAACGCGATTCGGACAGGACTCGGACGGGATTCACGCGGGATTCCGACGGGATTCGGAAAGGTTTTGATAGGCTTATCCGGTCGCAACTGGCGTTGGATGGCTAACCATCAGGGAGCGGCATTGACGAAGACCACGGATCGTACGCCTGGGCCGAGGGTCATGTTTTGCCGGCCGGCAGTTTAACCGCTGCCGTTCCTCTGCGATGTCCTGCCCTCAAGCGGGTTGCCCTCACCGGGGTTTCCCCGTAATCAAGGGGCCGGGCAACGTCACAGCCGGTAGCCTGACCTTAGCAGCGCCCATCCCTAGCCAGGAGTTATTCGTGACTACTTCTCCGACTTCCGTTAGCACTTCCTCCACCGTCAGCAACCTGCCGTTGGCGGAGCTCGACCCCGAGATCGCCGCAGTACTGGACCAGGAGCTCGGCCGCCAGCGCGGCACCCTGGAAATGATCGCCTCGGAAAACTTCGCCCCGCGCGCCGTCATGGAAGCCCAGGGCTCCGTCCTGACCAACAAGTACGCCGAGGGTTACCCGGGCCGCCGCTATTACGGCGGCTGCGAATACGTGGACATCGCTGAGCAGTTGGCGATTGACCGCGTCAAGGACCTGTTCGGCGCAGAGTACGCCAACGTCCAGCCGCACTCCGGCGCCCAGGCCAACGCCGCCGCACTGTCCGCCATGATCACCCCCGGCGACAAGATCCTGGGCCTGTCCCTGGCTCACGGCGGCCACCTGACGCACGGCATGAAGCTCAACTTCTCCGGCAAGCTCTACAGCGTGGCTGCCTACCAGGTGGAGCAGGACAACTTCCGCATCGACATGGACAAGCTCCGCGAGCAGGCCATCGCCGAGAAGCCGCAGGTGATCATCGCCGGCTGGTCCGCCTACCCGCGCCACCTGGACTTCGCAGCCTTCCGCTCGATCGCCGATGAAGTCGGCGCGCTGCTCTGGACCGACATGGCCCACTTCGCCGGCCTGGTGGCCGCGGGCCTGCACCCGAGCCCGGTGCCGCACTCCGACGTCGTCACCTCCACGGTGCACAAGACCCTCGCAGGCCCCCGCTCCGGTGTGATCCTGGCCAAGCAGGAATGGGCCAAGAAGCTCAACTCCAACGTCTTCCCCGGCCAGCAGGGCGGACCGCTCATGCACGTCATCGCCGCAAAGGCCGTTGCCTTCAAGATCGCCGGCACCGCTGAGTTCAAGGAGCGCCAGGAGCGCGTCCTCGAGGGCGCCAAGATCATCGCCGACCGCCTGAACCAGGCTGACGTCGCAGAAGCCGGCGTCTCCGTGCTCACCGGCGGCACCGATGTGCACCTGGTCCTGGTGGACCTGCGCAACTCGCAGCTGGACGGCCAGCAGGCCGAGGACCTCCTGCACTCCGTGGGAATCACCGTGAACCGCAACGCTGTTCCGTTCGACCCGCGCCCGCCGATGGTCACCTCCGGGCTGCGCATCGGTACCCCGGCACTGGCCACCCGCGGCTTCGGCGCCGAGGAATTCACCGAGGTGGCCGAGATCATCGCCACCGCCCTGAAGGCCGGCTCCGCCACCGACATCGAGGCCCTGCAGGCCCGCGTGGACAAGCTCGCCGCCGACTTCCCGCTCTACCCGCAGCACGAACAGTGGTGAACCCGTCCATGGCGCAGACCGCGAAAATCCTTGACGGCAAGGCAGCTGCAGCTGCGATCAAATCCGAGCTGACCGAGCGTGTCGCGGCACTGAAGGCCCGCGGCGTCACCCCGGGCATTGCCACAGTGCTCGTTGGCGCGGACCCTGCCTCGCAGCTGTACGTGTCTATGAAGCACAAGCAATCTGTCGAGATCGGGATGAACTCGATCCAGCGTGAGCTTCCGGCCGATGCGACCCAGGCCCAGGTTGAGGACCTCATTGATGAACTCAATGCGGACCCCGCCTGCCATGGGTACATCGTGCAGCTGCCACTGCCCAAGCACCTGGATACCGACGCAATCCTCGAGCGGATCGACCCCGCCAAAGATGCAGACGGCCTGCACCCGACCAACCTCGGCAGGCTGGTGCTCAACGTCAACGGTGAGATCACCTCGCCGCTGCCATGCACGCCCCGCGGCGTCATTGAGCTCCTGGAACGCAACGGCTACAACCTGGCCGGCAAGCACGTTGTGGTGGTGGGCCGTGGTGTCACGATCGGCCGCACGATCGGCCTGCTGCTGACCCGGCGGGCAGTGAACGCCACCGTCACGTTGACGCACACCGGCACCGAGAACCTCTCGGAGCTGCTGCGGCTGGCGGACGTCATTGTGGGCGCGGCGGGTGCCAAGCACATCGTCAAGGCTTCGGACGTGAAGCCGGGCGCGGCGCTGCTCGACGTTGGTGTCACCCGTGAAACCGATCCCGAGACGGGCAAAAGCAAGGTCCACGGCGACATCGATCCCGCAGCTGCCGAGGTGGCCGGCTGGATCTCGCCGAACCCCGGCGGCGTGGGTCCCATGACCGTGGCCCTGCTGATGACCAACGTGGTCGAAGCCGCGGAACGCAAAGCGGCGGCGGAACGCCACGCCGGCGTCGCCTAAGCTACACGGAATGCAGACAGGGCGCCTACTCCCGCGGGAGTAGGCGCCCTGCGCCGTTAAGCGGACGACGCGGGTACGCCGCCGCCGCTAGGCTCGGAGTATGCCGCGCCGATTCCAAGGTCCGCCCACCGCCTTCGTGGTGATCGCCGTGGCCGTTGTCCAGGTCGTGGGCACAGTCTTCGCCGCTGCGCGGCAGCCCGACCACCGGCCCCTTGACGTGCTGGCTTTCGTGCTGCTGCTCGCCGGCCCGGCGGCGCTGTCCCTGCGCCGGCGCTGGCCCGGCGTGATGTTGCCTGCGGCTGCTGCGGCGACGATCCTCTACCTTGCCGCAGGCTACCCGTGGGGTCCTGTCCTGCTGTCCCTGGCGCTGGCCATCGTCTTCTCGGCGGCCGCCGGACGACGCTGGCAGACCTGGACCGTGGCCGGGACCTGCGCGGCGGCGCTGGCTGCCTTCTTTATGGCCAGCGGGGACGAAGGCGCCCTGATCCGGGCCGTCGCCGGAACGTCCTGGCTGGTGATCCTGGTGCTGCTGGGGGAGGGTGCCAGGCTCCGCCACGAGCGCGTGGCCGAAAGGCGGCGGCAGCGCGAGTCCCGGGAGCAGGCCGCCCGGGATGAATACCGGCTCGCCCTGGCCCGGGATATCCATGACGTTGTGGCGCATTCCCTGTCCCTTATCAACGTCCGCGCATCAGTGGCGCTGCATCTGGGGGACCGGGACCCGGAACAGTTCCGTCCCGCCCTGGAAGCCATCAAATCGGCCAGCAAGGAGTCATTGGATGAAGTCCGCCAGCTGCTGGGCGTGCTCCGGGATGACGCGCCGCTCCGACCTGCCTCGGGCCCCGGGCTGCGGAAACTGCCCGAGCTCGCCGAGAACGCGCGGCGCACGGGACTGGACGTGAAGCTGGACATCCGGACGGATCCCGGCACCGGCGGGCCGCCCGCCGCAGCCGAAGAGGCCGCGTACCGCATCGTTCAGGAGGCCCTCACCAATGTGGTGAGGCACGCCGGAGCCCGCCGCACCGCCGTCGTGGTTGAAATTCCGGCGGTCGGACCCGACGCCGGACACCTCACCGTTACGGTCGACGACGACGGCCGCGGAGCTGCCGGGGCACCGGAAGGCAACGGGCTGCGGGGGATGCGGGAACGCGCGGCTGCGCTGGGCGGCAGCGTGCGGTTCCTGCCGCTCAACCCGGGCTGGCGGGTCCAGGCAGTGCTGCCGCTGGCCAGTCACCCCACCGATGGCGACCGGAACGGGGACCGGGCATGATCCGCATCCTGATCGCCGATGACCAGACGCTCATCCGGGCCGGATTCCGTGCACTCCTGGATGCTGAACCGGACATGGAGGTCGTGGCCGAATGCGGAACCGGCGACGACGCCGTGAGGCTGGCCGCCCGCGAGAGGCCCGACGTCGTGCTGATGGACATCCGCATGCCGCAGGGCGACGGGCTCGAGGCCACCCGCACGATCCTGGCCGACCCGGCGCTTCCCGGAACGCGGGTCATCATTCTCACCACCTTCGAACTTGACGAGTACATCGCCGAGGCTGTGCGCGCCGGTGCCGCCGGCTTCCTGGTCAAGGACACAGAACCGGAGGAACTGCTTCGAGCGGTCCGCGTGGTGCACGACGGCGACGCCCTCCTGTCGCCGTCGGTGACCCGCCGGATCATGGCCCAGCTGGCCGTGCAGTCCTATGCGGCGGGCAAGCCGTCCGACGCCGCACTGGACCGGATTACCGAACGCGAACGGGAAGTGCTCCGGCTGGTGGGGGAGGGACTGAACAACGCGGAGATCGCCGGGCGGCTCTTCATCACGCCGCTGACCGCCAAGACCCATGTCTCCCGGATCATGACCAAGCTGCAGGTACGCGACCGCGCTCAGCTGGTGGTGCTGGCTTATGAGTCGGGGCTGGTCCGCCCCGGCTGGAGCATCTAAGGTAACCCGGCTGCCTCCCTGGGTAGTAGGGCGTACGCCGCAAGTGCCTCCCGCCGTCGGACGACGGCGCAGCGCGCCGAAACCAGACTTGAAGCGGAGCCGAAATCCGGCTCGCAGAGAGAGTCTGGAGCTGACATGCTGACTGCAATTAGCACTGCTTTTGGGACCGTCCCCGCCCACGCGCCGTGGTACGACGGCGGCTTCTCACCTTGGTTCCTGCTGTTCCCGCTGTTCTGGATCCTGGTGATAGGCCTGCTAATCTTCGTTGCCCGGCGCACTTGGCGGACTAACCACCGCTGGGCTGCCCGGCAGGGCGGCGAAGGGGTGCTCCGGGAACGCTACGCGCGCGGCGAAATCGATGAGACGGAGTACCGACAGCGCCTGCAGGTCCTGCGCGGCGAGGAAAAGTAGGCGGGTTCCGGCGGCCCCGATTGCGGGTCGCCGGGTCCGCGGCCGACGCGACAAAATCGAATGGATTTTTTGAGATCGAACTCTTTATTTGTTCGAACGTGCGTACTAACGTGGGGTGAGTGCCTGAACTTGTGTCCAACGAAGAACTCTCAAGCCAACAATCCCGCAGCCAGCCCCAGGGCGACCAGATGCAGTACGTCATCACCGCCGAAAACCTCACCAAGACGTACGGCGACGTCACCGCCGTCGACGGCATTTCCTTCAGCGTTCCCGCCGGTGAGGCCTTCGGCCTGCTTGGTCCCAACGGTGCCGGCAAGTCCACCACCATGAAGATGATCGGCGGCGTCTCCCAGCGCACGTCCGGAAGCCTGTCCATCATGGGGCTGGATCCGGAAAGCCACGGGCCGGAAGTCCGCGCCCACCTCGGTGTTGTGCCGCAACAGGACAACCTCGACGAGGAACTCAGGGTCCGCGACAACCTCCTGGTCTACGGCCGCTACTTCGGACTGCCCATGAGCTACCTCCGGCCCAAGGCCGATGAGCTGCTGGAGTTCGCCCAGCTGACGGACAAGGCGAAATCCAAGGTGGACGCGCTCTCCGGCGGTATGAAACGGCGGCTGACCATCGCGCGCTCGCTGATCAACGAACCCCGGATCCTGCTGCTGGACGAGCCCACCACGGGCCTGGACCCGCAGGCCCGGCACATCCTCTGGGACAGGCTGTTCCGGCTTAAGGAGCAGGGCGTCACGCTCATCCTCACCACGCACTACATGGACGAGGCGGAACAGCTGTGCGACCGCCTCATCGTGGTGGACAAAGGACGCATCATGGCCGAGGGCTCGCCGGCCAGCCTCATCCGCGAGTACTCCACCCGGGAAGTCCTGGAGCTTCGCTTCGGATCGGAACGCAACGCCACCATCGGCGCTGAGCTCGAAGGCATTGGCGAACGGCTGGAGACGCTTCCGGACCGGGTGCTGATTTACGCGCACGACGGCGAGGCGGCCCTGGAGCAGGTGTCGGCCCGCGGACTCCGGCCGGTCACCTCACTGGTGCGCCGGTCGTCCCTGGAGGATGTTTTCCTCCGCCTCACCGGCAGGAGCCTCGTTGACTGAGCAGCCTTCGCCGTCCGTGGCGGACGCAGGCGGCCGCGGACCTTCCGTGCTGCGCGCCCACTCGCCAGCCGTGTCAGCGGCCCGCGCCCGCCGCTGGGGAGCCTTCTACTACGCGGAGCAGGTCCTCCGCGTCATGAAGAGCTACGGCTGGACCATCGTGATGTACGGCGTGGGCCAGCCAGTGGCCTACCTGTTTGCCATGGGGGTGGGCCTGGCCACGCTGGTGGACACGAGCAGCGAAGGAGTGTTCGGCGGGGTCAGCTACCTCGCCTTCATCGCCCCGGCACTGCTGATCTCTGCGGCGGTTATGACAGCGGCCAATGAATTCACGTTCCCGGTGATGGACGGGTTCAAGTGGCGGCGGGTGTACTACGGCCCGCACGCGTCCCCGCTCACGCCTGAGCAAATCGCCGCGGGCCACATCATGGCCGTGACCCTCAGGTTCCTGCTGCAGTCGGCCATCTACTTCGCGGTGGTGGCCCTCTTCGGTGCGTCACCCAGCGGCTGGGGCTGGGTATCCGTACTGGTGGCCACCCTCGCGGGCCTCTCCTTCGGCCTTCCCCTGATGGCGTATGCCGCCTCCATCAAGGAGGACAAGGGCCAGTTTGCCATGGTGATGCGGTTCATTGTGACCCCGTTGTTCCTGTTCTCCGGAACGTTCTTCCCGCTCGATTCCCTGCCGCTCGTGGTGCGCTGGATCGGCTGGATTTCTCCGATCTGGCACGGCACTGAGCTGGGCCGTGTCTTCAGCTACGGCTATGACGAGTCGCCGTTGCTGACCATCCTGCACATCGTGTTCCTGGTAGGCCTCGCCGTGGCGGGGTGGCTGCTGACAAAACGCCAGTTCGTCAGGAGGCTGGGGCAATGAGCATTCTGTCTGAAAGTCACAACCCGGGCGGCCACAGCGTGACCGAGGCCGCGCGGAACCGCCATTTCGGGCCGATGTACTCCCGGAACGTCAGGGCTGTCATTGCCCGCGGGCTGATGGCCACGAAGAGCAGCAACTGGATGGTGATGCTCTCGGGCTTCTTCGAGCCGGTGCTGTACCTGATCTCGATGGGCGTGGGCCTGGGGGCCATCGTGGGCGCCGTCCAGGGACCCGGCGGCCAGGAGATCAGCTACGCCGCCTACATTGCGCCGGCGCTCCTGGCCGTGTCCGCGATGAACGGCGCCGTGTACGACTCCACATGGAATGTCTTCTTCAAGATGAACTTCGCCAAGCTGTACCAGGGAATGCTCTACACCTCACTGGGTCCGCTGGACGTGGCCATGGGGGAGATCTTCCTGGCATTGCTGCGGGGCCTGCTCTACGCCACCGGATTCACCGCAGTCATGGGCGTTATGGGACTGATCACCACGCCATGGGCCATCCTCATGATTCCGGCCTCGGTGCTGATCGCCTTCGGTTTCGCGAGCTTCGGCATGGGGATCACGAGCTTCATGAAGACGTTCCAGCAGATGGACTGGATCAACTTCGTGATGCTGCCGATGTTCCTCTTCAGTGCCACGTTCTACCCGCTCAGCGTCTACCCGCAGTCCATCCAGTGGCTGATCCAGGCGATGCCGCTGTGGCACGGTGTGGAACTGCTCCGGCAGATCAGTGTGGGAATCTTCACCCCTGCCACGGCCATCCACATCGGGTATTACCTGGTGATGATCGTGCTGGGGGTCATGCTCACGGCCGGCCGCCTGCGCAAGCTGTTCCTGAAATAACGTTCGCCCGGGGTGGAAGCGTCCATTTTCCTGCTCCGGCGTTTGAGACAATGGACCCATGCGAACTTTGGGTAACCCTCACTCTGCGTCCAACCCGGCCAAGGGCGGGTTCTCCATGCTGCGTATCAGCGGTCCGGGAATGATGGTGTTTGTCGTCGCCTTCGTTGTGGCCGTCATCTTTGCTGCCAACCAGAACGACGTCGTGGGCTGGGTGGTGGCGATCATCGCCGGCTTCTGGCTCGCGCTGGCAGCGTTCGTCGTCTTCAGCATCCAGAAGGCGGCCAAGAAGGCGACCGTCAAACTCAACGAAGCGCAGAACGCCTTCAATGCAGCCACCGGCCGGGCGCCGTCGTCCGGCAGCGCCGATCACGGCGGCACACGACTGGTCCGGTCGCGTAGCGAAGCCGACGAAGTCCGGGACATGAAACTGGACCATTCCTTCAAGATCGTCCAGGTCCAGGTGCGCGTCGTCGAGCAGGAACGGGCCAAGGGCGCAGCATCGGACCATGACACCATCCGCCGCGCACTGGAGACCATCGAAATCACCGCCACCAACGCCAGGGACATGATCAAGTCCTCCGGTGGCGCTGACGAACCCGTCAGCGGAACCATCATCGACTAGAGTGGAGCGGGTGATCTCGGCATTGAAGAAGGACCACCTTCGTATCGCATCAGTAAACGTCAACGGCCTCCGCGCTGCCTACCGGAACGGTATGGCGGAGTGGCTTGAGCCGCGCGAGGTGGACATCCTCTGCTTGCAGGAGGTCAGGGCACCGGACAAGATCGTCCGCGAACTCCTGGGCGACGGCTGGTTCATCCTGCACGAGGAAGCCGAGGCCAAGGGCCGCGCGGGCGTGGCCATTGCCTCCCGCGAGGAACCGCTCGCTACCCGCTCCCACATCGGCGACGATTACTTTGCCACCGCCGGACGCTGGGTGGAGGCGGATTTCCGCGTCAGGGATGCCGCCGGTGCTGCCGCCCAGTTGACCGTAGTGAGCGCCTACGTTCACTCCGGTGAGGCCGGGACCCCGAAGCAGGACGACAAATTCCGGTTCCTGGACGTCATGACCACCCGCCTTCCGGAGCTGGCAAAGCACAGCGACCATGCCCTCGTGGTGGGTGACCTGAATGTTGGCCACACAGAGCTGGATATCAAGAACTGGAAGGGCAATGTGAAGCGCGCCGGTTTCCTCCCGGAGGAACGCGCCTACTTTGACCGCTTCTTTGGCGATGAAATCGGATGGAGGGATGTCCACAGGGGCCTGGCGGGAAACGTAGAAGGCCCCTACACCTGGTGGTCCCAGCGCGGCAAGGCCTTTGACACCGACACAGGCTGGCGCATCGACTACCACATGGCCACCCCCGCCCTCGCTGCCGCTGCAATTTCGGCAGTGGTGGACCGGGCGCCGTCATGGGACACCCGCTTCTCCGACCACGCCCCGCTGGTAGTGGACTACCAGCTCTAAGCCCGAAGGTTTTTCTCACAATGACTAGCTCGACTACCCCGGTGACCAAGAAGCGCATCCTTTCAGGTGCCAAGCCCACAGCGGACTCCCTGCATCTGGGCAACTACATTGGCGCCGTCCGCAACTGGGTTGACATGCAGGCGGAATACGACGCCGTATTCTTCATTCCCGACCTCCACGCCATCACCGTGGATTTCGAACCGGCAGAGCTGGCCAAGCGCACCCGCGTGGTGGCTGCCCAATACATTGCGGCCGGCATCGACCCGGACAAGAGCATCTTCTTCGTCCAGTCGCATGTCCCCGAGCATGCCCAGTTGGCCTGGGCGCTGAACTGCATCACCGGCTTTGGCGAAGCCTCCCGGATGACGCAGTTCAAGGACAAGACGCAGAAGTCGGGAACGGAGTCCGCAACACTCGGCCTGTTCGCCTACCCCACCCTCATGGCCGCGGACATCCTCCTGTACCAGACCGACCTCGTCCCGGTCGGCGAGGACCAGCGGCAACACCTGGAGCTGACCCGAAACCTGGCCCAGCGCTTCAACACCCGCTTTGGCCAGACGTTCACGGTGCCTGAGGCCACCATCCTCAAGGCCACCGCCAAGATCTACGACCTCCAGAGCCCGACTGCCAAAATGTCGAAAACAGGCGGCTCGCCCCACGGTTCCATCCAGCTCCTGGAGGACCCCAAGATCGCTGCGAAACGCATCAAGTCCGCCGTGACAGACACCGGAACGGAAATCCGCTTCGACGCCGAAGCCAAGCCCGGCGTCTCCAACCTGCTCACCATCTATTCGACGCTGACGGGGAAGTCCGTGGCCGATCTTGAGGCGGAATACCAGGGCAAGATGTACGGCCACCTCAAGAAGGACCTGGCCGACGTCATGGTGGACTTCATCACGCCCCTCCGGGACCGCACCAATGAACTCATGGCGGACCCGGCCGAGCTGGACAGGCTACTGGCCCAGGGCGCTGAACGTGCCCGCGAAATCGCCTCCGTGACCCTCGGCCAGGTCTACGAGCGGATGGGCTTCCTGCCGTCCCTGAGCCTTGCAGGAGTCCGCTAGCCCCATGTCGTCCGTCAGCAAAGTCACTGCAAACGAAAACTCCCCTGCATACCGCGGCGAGGGAAAATTCGTTGACGCCGATGATAACGCTGCCATGGTCCGGGGCACTGAGCCGGGTAAGCGCCAGGCCAGGACCGACGGGATGAGCGTCGGCGTCATCCTGGGGTTTCCGCCTGACATTGCCGAGGAACTGCGGCGCTGGCGGGCCTCCTTCGGGGACCCCATGGCCGGTGTCATCCCCGCGCACATCACGCTGGTCACCACCACCCCCACCAAAGACTGGGAAGCTACCCGATGCCATGTCCGCGAAATCGCGCGCAGGCAGGAGCCGTTTACCGTCACCATCGCGGGGACCGGCTCCTTCCGGCCCGTATCCCCGGTGGTCTTCCTGAAGGTTGAAGACGGTTTTGGTGACTGCGTGAAGCTGCACGAACAGCTGCAGACCGGGCCGCTGGAACGGGAACTGCCTTTTGCCTACCACCCGCATGTGACCATTGCCCACGACGTTGCGCCGGAGAGCCTGGATGAGGCCGAAACGGTGCTGAAGGATTACCGGGCCACCTTCCCTGTGGTTAGCATGGGGCTGTACGAGCATGACATCAATGGCATTTGGCAGCTACGGGAAGAACTCGACTTTGGTATCGAAACTGACCACCCCCGAGGCGCGTCCGGCTCCGACGACGCAGGCCGCACAGGGGGCGCAGGCCGCGAATAATCCTCCGCTGCCCACGGAGCGCGCCCGGCTGAAGCTGGAAGTGATCCGGAAGAAGGTCGACTGGAGCAAGGCACGCCGGTCCGGCGGCGGTCCCGTGGCGGGGCTGATGGCAATGTTCCAGTGGCTGCTGGCCCGGCTGAACGCCTTTCGTCCCATGCGCGCATTCCAGCACTACAACCTGCAGCACGGGCCGCTCATGGCCGCCGGCATCGGCTTCAACATGTTCTTCTCCATCACCGGCCTGCTGGCCACGGGCTTCTCCGTGGCGGGGCTGCTGCTGAGCGGCCAACCGGCGCTGCTTGACCGGATCGTCAGCAGCGTGGCGACCAGCGCGCCGGGCCTCGTGAAGGTTGACGGCGGCGACGGCCTGGTGGACCCGCAGGACCTGCTGAATCCTGCCGGCCTTGGATGGACCGCGGTGATCGCGGCCGTCGTCACCATCGTGACCTCCCTTGGCTGGATAGCAGGTGTCCGGGAAGGCCTGCGGGGCGTGATGCAGCTCGGACCGCTGAAGATGAATCCGGTAGTCCAGAAGCTGCGGGACACCGGCACGTTGCTGCTGCTTGGCGTCGCGCTGGTGCTCAGCGCCGGCGCTTCCTTGATCTTCGGTACCGCAGCGGGATGGGTCACTGAGCAGCTGCAGTTGGATCCGGTGATGGCCTGGCCGCTGACCACGGCCATCAAGGTGGGCGTGCCGCTGGCGTTGGGCTGGGTCACCGCGCTGATCATGTTCAGGCTGGCGGCGGGACTGAAGCTTACCCGGCAGGCGTTACTGGAGGGAACCGTCCTGTCGGCCGTGGGTACCACTGTGCTGCAGATCTTCAGCACGGAGCTGCTTGCCAACGCCGGCCGCAACCCGATTCTCGCGCCGTTCGCGATCATCATCGGGCTGCTTATCTGGTTCAACCTGGTCAGCCAGGTCTACCTGGTCTCCGCGGCATGGTCCGCCATCCGCGAAGAGGACCTGAAGAACGCCCCGTCAGCCAAGGCAACGACCGGGTGGGGTTCGCGCCAGGTCCAGCCGGGAAAGACTCCGGTGGAGCGGGAACGCAAGGGCCTGGCTATCGGCCGGCGTCGAGGTACTGATCGGCCCACGCGGAAATAATCTTCGCGGCACGGGCGGCCTGGCCCTTGCCGGTCAGCAGGTGATCGCTGCCTTCCAGGGAGACGAAGCTGCGCGGGTGCCGGGCCGTCTGGAAGATGGTGCTGGCGTTCTCGATCCCCACGGTGTTGTCCGTGGGGGAGTGCAGCACCATCAGGGGTTTGTGCAACTGCTTGATGCAGTCCGTCAGGTCCGCGTTCTCCAGGTCCTCGACGAAGTGCCGGCGGATCTCCACGCGTTTGCCGCCGAGGTCCACTTCCGCGCTGCCTTCACTCAGGATCCGGTCCAGGGCAGCGTCAAAGACGTGGGCCACATGCTTCGGCGAGAACGGCGCCCCCACGGTGGCCACAGCGTCGAGCTCCGGAATCTCCTTAGCTGCTGCCAAAACGGCGGCACCGCCGAAGGAATGCCCCACCAGCAGCGAGACCGGCTTCCCTTCGGTCCGCATGAACTCTGCCGCCTTGACGGTGTCCGCCACCTTGTGGCTGAACGAGCCCTCGGACCAGAACCCTGCGGAATCGCCCAGGCCCAGGTTGTCGAAGCGCAGCATCCCCACGCCGTTGTCCGCCAGCGCCTTGCACATCCGGGACGCCGACGGGCTGTCCTTGCCCAGGGTGAACCCGTGCGAGAACACACCCCAGCCCTTCACCGGTCCTTCCGGGACATCGATGATGCCGGAGAGCAATTCGCCGGTGGATCCTTCGAAGCTGACTTTTTCGGAGCGGGACATGGGGGGACCCTTTCAGTTGGTGCCGGTAAACTGCCGTGAAACTACGACGGCGCCCCCACCTGAAAGGTGAGAGGCGCCGTCGTCGTACTTCTTTTGGTTCCGGTGCTGCTAGATCTTGCGGGACAGAATTGCCTGCTTGACCTCGGCAATGGCCTGCGTGACCTGGATGCCGCGGGGGCATGCCTCGGTGCAGTTGAAGGTGGTGCGGCAGCGCCACACGCCTTCCTTGTCGTTGAGGATTTCCAGGCGCATGTCGCCGGCGTCATCACGGGAATCGAAGATGAAGCGGTGGGCGTTGACGATCGCTGCCGGGCCGAAGTACTGGCCGTCGGTCCAGAACACCGGGCAGGAGGACGTGCACGCGGCGCACAGGATGCACTTGGTGGTGTCGTCGAAGCGTTCGCGGTCCTCGGCGGACTGCAGGCGTTCCTTGGTGGGCTCGTGGCCCTTGTTGATAAGGAACGGCATGACTTCACGGAAGGACTGGAAGAACGGCTCCATGTCCACGATCAGGTCCTTCTCCACCGGCAGGCCCTTGATGGGCTCGACGGTGATGGGCTTGGTCGTGTCCAGGTCCTTCAGCAGGGTCTTGCACGCGAGGCGGTTGCGGCCGTTGATGCGCATGGCATCGGAGCCGCAGACGCCGTGGGCGCAGGACCGGCGGAAGGAGACGCTGCCGTCAATTTCCCACTTGACCTTGTGCAGGGCATCCAGCACGCGGTCGGTGCCGTACATGGTCACCTTGAAGTCGTCCCAGGTGGCGTCCTCGGAAACTTCCGGGTTGTAGCGGCGCACGCGCAGGGTGACGTCGAACGTCGGAATCTCTCCGCCGCCTCCGATGTGTGCGGGCAGTTCGATCTTTGAGGCTGGCTCAGCAAGTTCGGCGGACATCTTAGTACTTCCTCACCATCGGCTCGTAGCGGGTAAAGACAACCGGTTTGGTGGCCAGGCGGATGCCGGCGATTGCCTCTGCAGAGCCGTCCGCCGGGGCGTGGTCGTCCTTGTACGCCATGGAGTGCTTCATGAATTTTTCGTCGTCACGTTCCGGGAAATCCTCGCGGAAGTGTCCGCCGCGGGACTCTTCACGGTGCAGGGCAGCAACCGTCATGACCTTGGCCAGTTCCAGCAGGAAGCCCAGCTCAACGGCCTCGAGGAGGTCCAGGTTGAAGCGCTTGCCCTTGTCCTGGACGCTGATGTTCTTGTACCGCGCCTCGAAGGACTCGATGTCCTTGAGAACCTGGTTCAGCGTGTCTGCCGTGCGGAACACCTGCATGTTGGCGTCCATGGTGTCCTGGAGTTCCTTGCGGATCACGGCCACCTTTTCGTCGCCGGTGCCGTTGCGGGCGATGTCCAGCAGTTCGATGGTGTACGCCTCCGGGTCCGCCGGGAGCTCCACGAAGTCAGCTGTCTTGGCGTACTCCGCAGCGGCGATGCCGGCGCGCTTGCCGAACACGTTGATGTCCAGCAGCGAGTTGGTGCCCAGGCGGTTGGAGCCGTGGACCGAAACACAGGCCACTTCACCGGCCGCGTAGAGGCCCGGCACCACGGTGTCGTTGTCCTGCAGGACCTCGGTGGTGATGTTCGTGGGGATGCCGCCCATGGCGTAGTGGGCCGTCGGGAACACCGGAACCGGCTCCGTGTACGGCTCCACACCCAGGTAGGTGCGGGCAAACTCGGTGATGTCCGGCAGCTTGGCGTCGATGTGCGCCGGCTCGAGGTGGGTCAGGTCAAGGAGTACGTAGTCCTTGTTGGGTCCACAGCCGCGGCCTTCGCGGACTTCGTTGGCCATGGAGCGGGCCACGATGTCACGGGGTGCGAGGTCCTTGATGGTGGGGGCATAGCGCTCCATGAAGCGTTCACCCTCGGAGTTGCGCAGGATGGCGCCTTCGCCGCGGGCTGCTTCAGAGAGCAGGATGCCCAACCCGGCAAGGCCGGTCGGGTGGAACTGGAAGAACTCCATGTCCTCCAGCGGGATGCCGCGACGGAACGCGATACCCATGCCGTCGCCGGTCAGGGTGTGCGCGTTGGAGGTGGTCTTGAAGACCTTTCCTGCGCCGCCGGAGGCGAACACCACGGACTTGGCCTGGAACACGTGCAGTTCACCGGAAGCAAGGTCGTAGGACACGACGCCCGCAACACGCTTCTGCTTGTAGGGCGTGCCGTCTTCGCGGACCGCGTCCTCTTCGACCGTCAGGAGGTCCAGGACGTAGTACTCGTTGTAGAACTCCACGTTGTGCTTGACGCAGTTTTGGTACAGGGTCTGCAGAATCATGTGGCCCGTGCGGTCAGCCGCATAGCAGGCCCGGCGGACCGGAGCCTTGCCGTGGTCACGGGTGTGGCCGCCGAAGCGGCGCTGGTCAATCCGTCCTTCCGGCGTGCGGTTGAACGGCAGACCCATCTTCTCCAGGTCCAGCACGGCGTCGATGGCTTCCTTCGCCATGACCTCGGCCGCGTCCTGGTCCACCAGGTAGTCGCCGCCCTTAATCGTGTCGAACGTGTGCCACTCCCAGTTGTCTTCCTCGACATTGGCCAGTGCCGCACACATGCCACCCTGCGCCGCACCGGTGTGCGAGCGGGTGGGGTAGAGCTTGGTCAGTACTGCTGTGCGCGCGCGCTGACCGGATTCGATCGCGGCGCGCATGCCAGCGCCACCGGCACCGACGATGACGACGTCGTACTTATGGACCTGCATACCAGATGCTCTTTCTCTCAAAATTCGCTATAAAACCACGGGCGGGCGGAGCCCGCACCGTAAAACCGTTGACCCGCTCAGCGCGGGCACAGCTGATCCCCCGGAAGGGAAGGTGCCGCTAGGCTGCGGGGCAGAAGCCGCCGGGCAGCGGTACGCCGTTGACATCCACCGGGCACGGGTTGAAGGTGAAGATCACCAGGGTGCCCAGGATGATGATGACGGTTGTTGCGGCGTAGAGGACGATCTTCAGCCAGAAGCGGGTGGAGTCCTTCTCGGCGTAGTCGTTGATGATGGTGCGGACGCCGTTGGTGCCGTGCAGCATGGCCAGCCAGAGCATGGCCAGGTCCCAGAACTGCCAGAAGGGATCGGCCCACTTGCCGGCCACGAAACCGAAGTCGATGGCGTGGATGCCTTCGCCCACCAGGAGGTTAACGAAAAGGTGCCCGAAGATCAGGACCACCAGGACAACGCCTGAAAGCCGCATGAACAGCCAGGCCGCCATTTCGAAGTTGCCCCTGGAGGCACCGCTGCGGCGGTACTTGGGGGCAATCAATCCTGCGCCCGGCTTCCCGCCGTCTTTTCCGCTGCGGGGACTCTGAATGGTTGCAGTCATGGCTTAGTGACCTCCGAAGGCGAGGGAAAGGTGGCGGATGGAGAAGCCCACCATGACGATGACCCAGAGGATCAGGACCGTCCACAGCATCTGGCGCTGGTACTTCGCGCCCTTCTTCCAGAAGTCGACGGCGATGATCCGAAGGCCGTTGAAGGCGTGGAAAACAATCGCTGCGACGAGGCCCGTTTCACCCAGGGCCATCAGGGGGTTCTTGTAGGCGCCGATCACGGCGGTGTATGCCTCTGGGGACACGCGCACCAATGAGGTGTCCAGCACATGGACCAACAAGAAGAAAAAAATCACTACACCGGTAATGCGGTGTCCAACCCAGGACCACATGCCTTCACGGCCGCGGTACAAGGTGCCAGCTGGTTTTGTCGGCACTGAATAAACCTCCCTGCAACACAGCGGCGCTGGCATGGGATCCACGCGGGGGGAACGCCTGCTGCGAGAGCACTCGTAAGCTCAAGCCTAAATCTAGGCTTCGCTCACAGCTTATTCAATTCAGGAACTCCTAGGTGACGCCTCCCCGCGCGGTTTTTGCGCATTTTTGAGACGAACGCCACATTATGGCCGTCGGCGGGGCGCGGAGGGGCGGCATCTGCCGGTATCCGCGTGGTGGTCGGCTAAAGTAGGCCTTGATGACTACAGACATAGTGACAAGCCGGAATTCACCGCTGGACCGTTTTATTGCGGTAATTCCTGCAGGCGGAGTGGGGACCCGCCTCTGGCCCCTGTCACGTGCAGCAGCCCCGAAATTTCTTCACGACCTCACCGGTTCAGGCAGCACGCTGTTGCGGGCCACCTACGACCGCCTGGAGCCGCTTGCCGGCAAAGGCGTGCTGGTTGTTACCGGCGTGGCCCACCGGAGCGCGGTGTGCGGCCAGCTTCCCGAGGTCCAGGAATCCAACCTCGTGCTGGAAAGCGAGCCCAAGGACTCCGGCGCGGCCATCGGCCTCGCGGCGGCCATCCTGTACCAGCGGGACCCGGAGACCATCATGGGGTCCTTCGCCGCGGACCAGGTGATCAGCCCGGACGATCTCTTCCAGGACGCCGTGCGTGAGGCCATCTACACTGCGGCGTCCGGCAAGATCGTCACCATCGGCATCAAGCCCACGCACCCGTCCACCGGGTTCGGCTATATCCGTGCGGGCCAGAAGCTGTCCATCGAGAACGCCCCGAGCGCGCAGGCCGTGGTGGAGTTTGTCGAAAAGCCCAGCGAGGAAGTCGCCCAGCAGTATGTCGACAGCGGAGAGTACGTCTGGAACGCGGGCATGTTCGTCGCGCCCGTGTCACTCATGCTGAAACACCTCGAAGAAAACCAGCCGGAACTCTTCAAGGGGCTCACGGAGATCGCACAGGCCTGGGACACTGACGAACGCGACGAGGTCACGGCCCGCATCTGGCCCACGCTTCCGAAGATCGCCATCGACTACGCGGTGGCGGAGCCTGCCGCGGCGGCCGGGGACGTCGCCGTCGTGCCTGGCATTTTCCGTTGGGACGACGTCGGGGACTTTGCGTCCGTGGGCCGGCTTAACAGTGCCAGGGAAGTGGACGATGTCACTGTCCTCGGCGAAGGTGCCCGCGTCTTTACCGAAAACGCCAGCGGCGTGGTTGTTACGGACACCAAACGCGTTATTGCACTGATCGGCATCAAGGACGTCGTCATTGTTGACACGCCGGATGCCCTGCTGGTCACCACTATGGCGAACTCCCAGCGGGTTAAAGCCGCCGTGGACGCGCTCAAGGCCAGCGGCGACACCGACGTCCTCTAACTCGGACCCGGCCCAGGCCTTCCCCACCGCGGGAAAGCCTGGGCTGAGCCGTTTCCGGCGCCGGGAGCCGGCTCCCGGATCCGTAACCTCCGACACTGATGCTGGTATTCGGAGCAGCCTCGCTAGAGTTGTTTCGTGCGCAATTACACTACTGAAACCGAGCCCACCGCCCTCGTGGGGCCGTGGCTGGAGCCGCTGCTGCCGGAACTGATCGATTTCCGCCGTGACCTCCATGCGCATCCGGAGCTGTCCTTCAAGGAGTTCCGGACCACGAACAAGTTGGCGGACCGGCTCGAAGCGGCAGGGCTCAAACCTCGCCGGCTCGAAGGCACAGGCCTCACGGTCGACGTCGGTGAGGGCCCTATTGCCACGGCACTCCGCGGCGATATCGATGCCCTCCCCATCATTGAGGAAACAGGGCTGCCGTTTGCGTCCAAGAACCACGGCGTCACCCACGCCTGCGGCCACGACGTCCACACCACCACCATGCTCGGTATCGCGCTGGTGCTGCACCGCATGCACCAGGAATCCCCGCTGGGCGGCACGGTCCGGATCATTTTCCAGCCCGCCGAGGAAACCATGCCCGGCGGAGCGCATTCCTGCATCGAACAGGGCGTGCTCGAGGGCGTGCCGCGCATCCTGGCCCTGCACTGCGACCCGCGAATCGACGTGGGCAAGATCGGCACCCGGATCGGTGCCATCACGTCAGCCTCGGACACCATCAGGATCGAGCTTTCCGGACGCGGCGGCCACACCTCCCGGCCGCATCTGACCGAGGACCTCGTGTTCGCGCTGGCGCAGATCGCCGTCAACGTTCCGGCCGTTCTGTCACGCCGGGTGGATGTCCGTAGCGGCGTCTCCGTCGTTTGGGGGCACATCTCGGCCGGCTCGGCACCCAATGCCATTCCCGGCACCGGCTACATGGCAGGGACCATGCGGTGCCTGGACCGCGACGCCTGGCACAGCGCCGGGGAACTCCTAGATGAAGTGGTCCACCAGGTGGCGGCGCCCTACAACGTGGACGTCCGGCTGGAGCATACCCGCGGTGTTCCGCCGGTAGTCAACTCCGAGCATGAAACCGCGCTCATCGAAGCGGCAGCCCGCGCCGAAATCGCCGAAAGCGCCGTCGTGCTCACGCCCCAGTCCATGGGCGGAGAGGATTTCGCCTGGTTCCTGGCCGAGCTTCCCGGCGCGATGATGCGGCTTGGCACCAAAACGCCCGGCGGTGAGGAATACGACCTTCACCGGGGTGACTACATCCTCGACGAGCGTGCACTGGGCTACGGCATCCAGGTCCTGACCGCCGCAGCGCTCCGCACCATCCGCGACCTCTAAATCCGCACCCCCGAAGCGCGAACGGACACTTAAGCCCCCCGCCCCGCAGCGCGAACGGACAGTTGAGGCCCCGGACCCGGGGCCTCAACTGTCCGTTCGTGCTTCTGCGGGGCCGGAAGTGCCAGTTCGCGCTCTCTTCGCCGCAGATGAGTTGTGCACAATCTAATTGTGCGATATCGTTTTATTCATGACCGACGCTCCCAGACTCAACGCGCCCCGCCTGAACCGGCAGGTGTGCTTCGCCCTGTACTCCGCGTCAAAGGCGGCCACTGCCGTGTACCGGCCCATGCTGGACCAGCTGGGCCTGACCTATCCGCAGTATTTGGTCATGCTGGTGCTCTGGGAGGACCAGCCCCGCAGTGTCAGGGAACTGGGGGAGGAGTTGGGCCTGGACTCAGGCACCCTGTCCCCGCTGCTGAAGAGGCTTGAGTCGCTGGGACTGGTGGAGCGCAGGCGTTCCACCGAGGACGAGCGGCGGGTGGAGGTCTTCCTGACGGACTCCGGCGCTGCGCTCAGCGCCCGGGCCAACGCCATTCCCCAGCAGCTCGCAGACGCCGCCGGCCTGTCCGCGGCAGAGCTCGACCAGCTCCGGGAGACCCTGGGCCGGCTTACGGCCGCGCTCCATTCCTCCGCTTGACCCCAGCTTGAACCCAGCTTGAACCCCGGCCGAGCGCCTGGTGGACACTGGCCAGCCGGAAATTTTCATCCCAACAGAAACGGAACCACGTGAAGACTCTTTACACAGCTGAAGCACTCGCCTCGGGCGAAGGGCGGGACGGGAACGCCCGCACCAAGGACGGCAGGCTTGACGTCACCCTGGCCAGCCCGGTGGAACTGGGCGGCAACGGCCAGGGCACCAACCCCGAACAGCTCTTTGCCGCTGGCTATGCCGCGTGCTTCCACTCCGCCCTGCGACTGGTGGGCCGGAAGGAAAAGGCCGACCTCACGGATTCCGCGGTGGCAGCCAAGATCCACTTCGGCGCGCTCGAGGACGGCGTGGGCTATGGCCTGGCCGCTGAGCTCGAAATCGCCCTGCCTGCGCTGGACCTGGCGACGGCGGAGGCCCTCGTGGCCAAGGCACACCAGATCTGCCCTTACTCGAATGCCACCCGCGGCAACATCAACGTCGACATCAAGATCCTGGAGGTGGCCGCATGAGCGCCAACACCGCAACCCTTCCCCGCACCACCCGCGAAATCCAGCTGGCGTCCCGTCCGCACGGCCGCCCCGTCCCGGAAAACTTCCGCCTGGCCGAGTCCGACCTTCCGGAACTGCAGGACGGCCAGGTGCTGGTCCGCAACCAGTTCATCTCCGTCGACCCCTACATGCGCGGCCGCATGAACGACGTCAAGTCGTATTCGGCACCGTTTGCGCTTGATGCAGCGCTCGACGGCGGCGCCGTCGGTGAGGTGATCGCGACCCGATCGGATGAACGCAAGGTGGGGGACGTCGTCGTGCATTCCCTCGGCTGGCGCGAATACGCCGTACTGGACGCCGCCGCCACGTCCCTGGCGCGCACCGACCTGGCCCCGGCATCAGCGTTCCTCGGCGCCCTGGGCATGACGGGCCTGACGGCATATGCAGGCCTCCTGAAAGTCGCGGAGTTCAAGCCCGGAGAGGTGGTCTTCGTTTCGGGGGCAGCAGGTGCCGTCGGATCGCTCGTGGGGCAGATCGCCAAGGCGATGGGTGCTTCCCGGGTTATTGGCAGCGCAGGGTCGCCGGAAAAGGTGGCGCGCCTGCTGGAGCTCGGCTTCGACGCCGCGTTCAACTACAACGACGGCCCGGTTGCCGCGCAGCTCGCGGCAGCAGCCGGGGAGCGCGGGATTGACGTGTACTTCGACAACGTCGGCGGCGAACACCTGGAAGCGGCGCTGTCCGCGCTCACGGTCGGCGGCCGCGTGGCCATGTGCGGCGCCATTGCGCAGTACAACTCGACGGAACCGACACCCGCTCCCCGGAACCTCATGCTGGCCATCGGCAAGCAGCTCACGCTCAAAGGATTCCTTGTCGGCGGCTATTGGCAGCACATGGCCGAGTTCGTGGGGACCGTGTCCGCCTGGGTGGCTGACGGTACCGTCCGCTACGACGAAACGGTAGTGGATGGCCTCGAAAACGCCCCGCAGGCCTTCATGGACCTCCTCGACGGCGCCAACACCGGGAAGATGCTGGTCCGGCTCTAGGAAATGGACATGACTTGCGGTAGCGGCTACCGGTAGGTAACAAGTTCTCAACGATCTCCGCGTCCGGGTGCCCCTGTGGTACCCGGACGTGTTCCAGGCCACTAAAGTAACTGTCATCAGTGCGCCTCGGCGCAGTGCTGCGAACCCATCAGTGAAAACAGAATTTCAGTGTGGAGCATTCGAAACGGACACTCATTGAACACCCGTCGTAGCGCCTATCTCTTTGTTCCTGGAGGAAAATTGAAGAACTCACTGCGTGCAACCCTCAAGCGCGGTTCAATGACCGGCGTCGCCACCGCCGGGGCGGCAGCTCTCCTGCTGACCGGCTGCGGGGCTGCCCCGGAAGCCGGCAGCACCGCAAGCGCCACCGCAAGTGACTACACGGGCTGCATCGTGTCCGACTCCGGCGGATTCGACGACCAGTCGTTCAACCAGTCCTCCTATGAAGGCCTCAAGAAGGCTGAGAAGGACCTCGGGATCAAGGTCAACCAGGTCGAATCAAAGACCAACAACGACTTCGAGCCGAACCTCCGCGCCATGGTCACCGCAGGCTGCGACCTGACCGTGACCGTCGGCTTCCTCCTCGGCGACGCCACCAAGGCGCAGGCCACGGCCAACCCGGACAGCCACTTCGCCATCATCGACTTCGGCTACGAGACCCCCATCAGCAACGTCAAGCCGATCATCTACGACACCGCCCAGGCCGCCTTCCTCGCCGGGTACCTGGCTGCGGGCTCCACCAAGACCGGAACGGTGGCCACCTTCGGCGGCATTAAGATCCCCACCGTCACCATCTTCATGGACGGCTACGCCGATGGCGTCAAGTACTACAACGAGAAAAAGGGCAAGGACGTCAAGGTCCTTGGCTGGGACAAGGCCAAGCAGGACGGCAGCTTCACCGGTGACTTCGAAAAGCAGGACAAGGGCAAGCAGCTGACCCAGAACTTCCTGGACCAGGGCGCCGACATCGTGATGCCCGTTGCCGGCCCCGTGGGCAAGGGCGCAGGCGCCGCGCTGAAGGAAGCAAAGGCCGCAGGCAAGGACGTCAAGCTCATCTGGGTTGACTCGGACGGCTTCCTGACCGCTCCGGATTACAAGGAGCTCATGCTCTCCTCAGTCATGAAGCAGATGGGTGAGGCTGTTGAGACTGTTGTAAAGGAAGACAAGGACGGCAAGTTCACCAACACGCCGTACGTCGGCACGCTCGCCAACGACGGCGTCCAGCTGGCTCCGTTCCACGCCCTGGAGTCCCAGGTTCCCGCGGAGCTGAAGTCTGAACTGGACCAGATCAAGAAGGACATCGTTGACGGCAAGCTGAAGGTCGAGTCGGCAGCGAGCCCGAAGGCCTAACTTCCTACGCAAAGCGCCACCACCCGGTTGGTCATTGACTTCCGGGCGGTGGCGCTTTTCGTTGGGCGTCAGCTTTTCCGAGGAGCGCCGCCCGCTCCGCCAAGGGCTGCAGGCACTAGGCTGGTGCTGCAGCCACATATCCCGTCCGGGCACATTTTCCGGACGCTTCGAGATTGGTCAGAGTTTTGAAACTTGAACTCAGAGGGATCACCAAACGCTTCGGCTCCCTTATTGCCAACGATCACATCGATGTGGTTGTTGAACCCGGGCAAATTCATTGCCTGCTTGGTGAAAACGGCGCTGGCAAGTCCACGCTGATGAATGTCCTCTACGGACTTTACGAGCCCAGTGAGGGCGAAATCCTGGTGGATGGCAAGGCCGTCACTTTCCGCGGCCCGGGCGATGCCATGGCTGCCGGCATCGGCATGGTGCACCAGCACTTCATGCTGGTTCCCGTGTTTACTGTTGCGGAGAACGTGGCGCTCGGCGCCGAAACCACCAAAGCCGGCGGCTTCCTCAACCTGGACGACACCCGCCGGAAGATCAAGGAAATCTCCGACAAATACGGTTTCGACGTCGACCCCGACGCCCTGATCGAGGACCTCCCCGTGGGCGTCCAGCAGCGAGTGGAAATCATCAAGGCACTGGTCCGTGATGCAAAGGTGCTCATCCTCGATGAACCCACCGCCGTGCTGACACCGCAGGACACCGACGAACTCCTGGACATCATGCGCCAGCTGAAAAGCAACGGCACCTCGATCGTCTTCATCTCGCACAAACTCCGCGAAGTGAAGGCTGTTTCCGACACCATCACGGTCATCCGCCGCGGCAAAGTGGTGGGCACTGCAGATCCCGGCGCGTCCACCACCGAGCTTGCCTCCATGATGGTGGGCCGCGCAGTGAACCTGACCCTGGACAAGGCCCCGGCGAAGCCGCAGGAAACCACGTTCCAGGTCAAGGACCTCACCGTGATCGCCCCCACCGGCCAGCATGTGGTGGACGGCATCAGTTTCGACATCGCCCGCGGCGAAATCCTCGCCGTGGCAGGTGTGCAGGGCAACGGCCAGACAGAACTCACCGAAGCCATCCTTGGCCTGCAGGAACGCTGCCACGGATCAATCCTGCTGGACGGCGAGGAGCTCCTGGGCCACAGCGTCAAGGAAGTACTCCGGGCCGGCGTCGGCTTCGTTCCGGAAGACCGGACCGTTGACGGGCTGATCGGCACCTTCTCCATCGCGGAGAACCTGGTCCTGGACCTTTACGACCAGGCTCCCTACGCCAAGGGCATCAGCATGAGCCCGGCCAGGATCCTGGAAAACGCCAAGTCCCGGATCGACGAGTTCGACGTCAGGACACCTTCCGGGTCACTGGCCGCGGGAACGCTTTCCGGCGGGAACCAGCAGAAAGTGGTCATGGCCCGGGAGTTGTCCCGGCCGCTGCGGCTGTTCATCGCCTCCCAGCCCACCCGCGGCGTGGATGTGGGATCCATCGAGTTCCTGCATAAACGCATCGTGGCCGAACGCGACCGGGGCACTCCGGTCATGATTGTGTCCACCGAACTCGATGAAGTGATCGAACTCGCGGACCGAATCGCCGTGCTCTACAAAGGCAAGCTGGTGGGCATCGTGCCCGCAGGCACCGGCCGCGACGTCCTGGGCCTGATGATGGCGGGGCTTTCCCCGGAAAGCGCCCACGCGGACACCGCCCACGCGGACTCCGCCCACGCGCCCGTACAGACTTCCACCTCCGGTGCCGAAGGAGGCGACCATGAGTGAACAGGACCAGCCCAAGCACGTGGCTGACGAAAATACAACGGAAAGCCCGGCCACCCGGGCACCGGAACGCCGGGCACCGGAAAGCCGGGCAACGGAAGACACTGCACCGGAAACCGCTGCACCCGGACCCAAGACGCCGGCCGAAGACGCAGCAGCCGCGACCGCACTGGACACAGCCGGCGGCGCGATGCAGCCCTCGGCAGTTCCCGTCTCGGCCCAGAGCGGCGTTGTTCCTGGCGGTGCGGACACGTTGGTCCGGCGGATCTTTACCGGCAGCGGCATCGTGTCGGTGCTCGCCGTCCTGCTTGCCCTGATCCTCGGCGGACTCCTCATCGCCAGCACGGACAAGCAGGTGGGCGCCACCGCGAGCTACCTCTTTGCCCGCCCCTCGGACTTCCTCTCGGCCGTCTGGACTGCCGCGACCCGTTCGTATGTCGCGCTGTTCCAAGGCTCGGTGTTCAACCCCCGCGGCTCCAGCGTCGCTGTGCAGTTTGCTCCGCTGATGGAAACCCTCACCATCGCCACTCCGCTGATCACGGCCGGCCTCGGCGTCGCACTGGCATTCCGCGCGGGCCTGTTCAACATCGGTGCGCAGGGACAGATCATCATGGCCGGCATCCTCGCCGCCTGGGTCGGCTTCGCGCTGCACCTGCCGCTGGGCCTGCACCTGCTGCTGGTCCTCATTGCCGGCATCGTGGGCGGTGCCCTCTGGGGCGGACTCGTGGGCCTGCTGAAGGCCCGCACCGGCGCCCACGAGGTCATCCTGACCATCATGTTCAACTACATCGCCCTGTACTTCCTGCGCTACCTCCTGAACACGCCGGCCTTCCAGCGGCCGGGGGAGTCCAACCCCATCTCGCCGATCCTGGATCCCAGCGCCGTTTATCCGCAGATCCTCGGTACGCAGTACCGGCTCCACCTGGGCTTTCTCCTGGCCATCGCCGCCACCGTTTTTGTCTGGTGGCTGCTCAACCGCTCCACCGTCGGCTTTGAATTCCGCGCAGTCGGGGCCAACCCCAAAGCGGCTCTGACTGCGGGCATCAACGTGCCCCGGGCCACGGTCCTGGTCATGGGGATCGCCGGTGCCCTTGCCGGCATGTCAGGCGTGGCGCAGGTCGCGGGAACCGAAAAGGTCCTCACCGACGGCGTTGCGGCAACCTACGGTTTCGATGCCATCACCGTTGCACTCCTGGGACGTTCGACGCCGTGGGGCACCTTCGCTGCCGGGCTTCTGTTCGGCGCCTTCCGCGCCGGGGCGGTGCAGATGCAGATCCAGACAGGAACCCCGATCGACATTGTGCTCGTGGTCCAGTCCCTGATCGTTCTGTTCATCGCGGCTCCGCCGCTGGTGCGTGCCCTCTTCGGGCTCAATCCCCGCAAGAAGAAGGCCGCAACGGCCGGTAAGTCCAAGAAGGCAGCCACCACCGGAGGTGCAGCATGAGCACAACAGCAACATCGCCCGTTCCGGGAAAGCCGCAGCAGGGAAAACCGCAGCCGGGAACACCGGAGTCGGCCAGCGAGAAAGCCCCCGCCATTTCGGCAAAGCCCGTGACCTGGAAGGTGCCGGTCCTGCTTGCCGTGCTCGGCGTCGTCGCCTTCATCTTCTTCGGTGTCATGGGACCCAACCAGACGGCCAGGTTCGGGATCTCCTCAAGCGGCGACTTCTTCCAGCTTCCGGCCATCGAAGTGCCAGCCTTCCTAGGCGGAATCGTCCTGTCGGTCCTGATGCTGGGCCTGGCCGGTTATGCCGTGTACCTCAAGACGCGGAACGAGGCCTCTCCCGGCTGGCTGCCCATCGTCTTTATCGTGCTCTTCGTGGCAGCGTTCCTGATCTGGGTGGTGGGCGGCGCCCGCACGCCGAGCATCTCGCTTGCCGGGCTCATCGCCGGTTCCGTGACCCTCGCGGTCCCTCTCGTGTTCGGCTCCCTTTCCGGTGTTCTTTGCGAACGCGTCGGCGTCGTCAATATCGCCATTGAGGGCCAGCTGCTCGGCGGTGCATTCACCGCCGCAATGGTGGCCACGCTGACCAAGAGCCCCCTCGTCGGGCTGCTGGCAGCGGCAGTGGCCGGCGCCGTTGTCTCCATGGTGCTGGCAGTCTTCAGCATCAAATACCTGGTCAACCAGATCATCGTGGGCGTGGTGCTCAACGTCCTGGTCTCCGGCCTGACAGGCTTCCTCTTCAGCACGGTGATGCAGGCCGACAAGGCCCAGTTCAACTCGCCGGGCCGGCTGCCCATCATCGACATCCCCGTACTGTCCAGCATCCCGGTGATCGGCCCCATCCTCTTTAAGCAGTCCGTCGTGGGGTACCTGATGTACATTGCGGTCATCGTGGTGTGGATCGGCCTCTTCAAGACGAAGTGGGGCCTGCGGGTCCGGGCTGTCGGGGAACACCCGCAGGCGGCGGACACCATGGGCATCAAGGTCAACGCCACCCGCTTCTGGAACGTCACCCTCGGCGGTGCAGTTGCAGGCATTGGCGGTTCCTTCTTCACCCTGGTGGCCATCGACAGTTTCACCAAGGAGATTTCGGGCGGACGCGGCTTTATCGCGCTTGCCGCGTTGATCTTCGGCCGGTGGAACCCGATCGGTGCCTTCTTCGCCGCGCTGCTGTTCGGCTTCGCGGACAACCTGCAGAGCATCGTGACCATCATCGGCACGCCCGTTCCGAGCCAGTTCATGGCCATGCTGCCGTACCTGGTGACGGTGCTTGCCGTGGCCGGACTCGTGGGCCGCTCCAGGCCTCCGGCCGCCAGCGGCATACCGTACGTCAAGGGTTGATGGCGGTGGAACGCAACGCGGTGGACTGGACGGCGCTCGAAGCAGCCGCCGTTTCCGCCATGAAGAACGCGTATGCGCCGTATTCGAAGTTCGCGGTGGGGGCGGCTGCCCTCACGGCGGACGGCCGGATCGTCAGCGGCTGCAACGTGGAAAACGCCAGCTACGGACTGACCCTGTGCGCCGAATGCGCCCTCGTGGGCAACCTGCACATGACCGGCGGTGGCAAGCTGCGCGCCTTCTACTGCGTGGACGCCGGCGGCAACGTCCTGATGCCGTGCGGGCGCTGCCGCCAGCTGCTGTACGAATTCCGGGCGCCCGACATGGAACTCATGACCACGCAGGGAATCAAGACAATGGACCAGGTGCTACCCGATGCCTTTGGTCCCCAACACCTGGAGGAACCCCGGTGACACACACCCCAAGCAACACTGAAGCGTTCGACGCTGTCGACATCATCCGCATCAAGCGGGACAAGGGCGTCCTGAGCCCGGCCCAGATCGACTGGACTATCGACGCCTACACCCGGGGCGCCATTGCCGACGAGCAGATGGCTGCCTTGAACATGGCCATCCTGCTCAACGGCATGGACCGCGCGGAAATTTCGCGGTGGACCGCTGCGATGATCGCCTCCGGCGAACGGATGGACTTCTCCGCCCTGCGGCGCCCCGACGGCGGCGTGAAGCCGACGTCGGACAAGCACTCCACCGGGGGAGTGGGGGACAAGATCACGCTCCCGCTGGCACCGCTGGTGGCTGTCTTCGGCGTGGCCGTTCCGCAGCTCTCCGGGCGGGGACTCGGCCACACGGGCGGCACCCTGGACAAGCTGGAATCGATCCCGGGTTGGCGGGCAGCACTCAGCAACGACGAAATGATGGCCCAGCTGCAGGACGTAGGGGCCGTGATCTGCGCCGCCGGCGCGGGTCTGGCGCCCGCGGACAAGAAGCTCTATGCCCTGCGTGACGTCACGGGAACGGTGGAGGCGATCCCGCTAATTGCGTCCTCCATCATGAGCAAGAAAATCGCCGAAGGCACCGGCTCGCTGGTCCTGGACGTCAAGGTGGGAAGCGGTGCCTTCATGAAGGACGAGGCCCGCGCCCGGGAACTGGCCGAGACCATGGTGGCCCTGGGCAAGGACGCCGGCGTCAACACGGTGGCCCTGCTGACGAACATGGACACGCCCCTGGGCCTCACCGCCGGCAACGCCATCGAGGTGGAGGAATCCGTCGAGGTGCTGGCCGGCGGCGGCCCGGAAGACGTCGTCGAACTGACGGTCCGGCTGGCCGAGGAAATGCTGGCCTGCGCCGGAGTCCACGATGCAGACCCCCGCGCGGCGCTCAAGGACGGCCGGGCCATGGACGTGTGGAACCGCATGATCGAGGCGCAGGGCGGGGATCCCCGGGCCAAGCTCCCCGTTGCCAGGGAATCCGAAGTCATCTACGCTCCGGCCGACGGTGTCCTCGTAGAGCTCGATGCCCTGGCGGTGGGCGTTGCCGCCTGGCGGCTGGGTGCAGGCCGCGCGCGCAAGGAGGACCAGGTCCAGGCCGGCGCGGGCGTCAGGCTGCACGCCAAGCCCGGTGCCGTGGTCCGTGCCGGAGAACCCCTGATGACGCTGCTGACAGACACACCGGAGAAATTCGGCCGCTCCAAAGAGGCCCTTGAAGGGGCCGTTGTGGTTGCGCCGGAGGGCTCCCGGCCGGCGCAGAAGCTCATCATCGACCGCATCGCCTGATCCCGTGACTCTTCCCGGCCGGCTCCCTTCGGGGGCGCCACCGCCCGCCCGCAGACCGGCCGGGGAGAAAACGGGCGGCCCCGGCCGTTAGGAAACTGTGCAGGCTATCAACGACTTCATTCTCGCGGCGGCGGGGCAGCACTGGGTGCTCTTCCTGGTGCTGGCTTGCTGCGTGATCGACGGGTTCTTCCCGCCGATCCCCAGCGAGTCGGTAGTCGTTGGCCTGGCGGCCGTGGCAGCGACCGCGGACGTCCCCAATCCGTGGCTGCTGATGCTCGTGGCCGCGCTGGGTGCGTTCAGCGGCGACAACATCGCCTACCTGATCGGTCGCAAGGTGGGTACCCGCAGGTGGGGGTGGATGCGCGGGCCGCGAATGCAGACCGCCTTCCACTGGGCCGGGAATGAACTGAGGAAACGGCCGGCGTCCCTGGTACTCGTGGCCCGCTTCGTCCCGATCGGACGGGTTGCCGTCAACCTGACGGCCGGTGCCACCCGCTTCGCGCACCTGCGTTTCGTGGGCTTGACAGTATTGTCCGCAGCCCTGTGGTCCTCGTATTCAGTATCCATCGGCCTGTTCTTCGGGCAGTGGTTCGAAGACAACCACCTGCTGGGCGCCACCATCGCCATCGTCTGCGCGATCCTGCTCGGCATCATCGTGGACATCCTGATCAGCCGCCTCCGCGGCCGGCTGCCTGAGGAACCCGCGGAAGAATCAGCGGCAGGCCCCTGACCTGCTGTGGGGGCCGCCCTGCACACCGCCGGGAGACACATGACGGCGGGTGAGCTTTCGCGGCTCTAGCGTAGCGGATTATGCCGCTGCCATGGGACACTAATAGCGATTTCCGTCACTTCATAGGAGCAGGGCCCCGCGTGGAATTTATCAATGAGGCAGTGCTCCATGCCGCAGGCCAATGGTGGATTTATCCCATCCTGCTGGTGTTCTTTTTTGTGGACGGTTTTGCGATGGTTGTCCCCAGCGAAACACTCATCGTGGCCCTTGCGGCGTTTTCACGCCAAAGCGGTGAACCCAATCTCTGGATCCTCGGCGCCACCGCCCTGGTCGGTGCCATCGCCGGAGACAACATGGCCTACATGCTCGGCCGGAAGATCGGGCTTGAACGCTGGCGCTGGATGCGGAAGCCCAAGGTTCAAAAGGTCTTTGCCTGGGCCCACTACGAGTTGGAGAAGCGCGGCGCCGTCCTGATCTTCACGGCCCGGTACATCCCGTGGGGCCGCGTGGCGGTCAACTACGTTGCCGGCACCACCGCTTTCCCGCACCGCAGGTTCTTCGTCCTGGATGCCTGTGCCTGTGTCACATGGGTGGGTTACTCAATCGGGATCGGCCTGCTCGCCAGCTCCTTCCCGTTGCTGCATGACAACCCGCTGCTCGGGGCCGGCATTGCCGTGGTGTTCGCCATCATCCTCGGCATCATCATCGACCACCTGCTGCGCTGGTGGCACAAGCGGCTGGGCCGCCACGATCATGTTGCATCCGGCCAGGAATCCAGTGAGGAATCAGCGGCAGAACAGGGTGCACGTGCTGAGCGGGAGGCGGTGGTGGAGATCGCGCCGTTGGCCGTTCCCGCCGTCGTCGAAGTGGAAACGCGCCGCTGAACCGGGGCCGCCGCTAAAGCCGCCGCTTTCCGGGTGGCGCCGGACGCCGTCCGACCCTAAGGTTGGTACGTGACTGAGCCTATTCTTGACGCTGCCCCTGCCATCGACTTCGACCTCAAGAGCCTCCCCAAGGTATCCCTGCACGACCACCTGGACGGCGGCCTGCGCCCGGCCACCATCATCGAACTGGCGGAAGCCGTGGGACACACCCTGCCTTCCACCGATCCCGTGGCGCTGGGGGAGTGGTTCCGCGAATCCGCAGACTCCGGCTCCCTGGTCCGCTACCTCGAAACGTTTGACCACACGATCGCCGTGATGCAGACCAAAGAGGGCCTCTTCCGCGTGGCCAAGGAATTCGTGGAAGACCTTGCCGACGACGGCGTCGTGTACGGCGAAGTCCGCTGGGCACCGGAGCAGCACCTGCAGAAGGGCCTGACGCTGGACGAAGTGGTCGAGGCCATCCAGGAAGGGCTCGACGCCGGCGTGGACGCCGTCGCCGAAACCGGCCGGGAGATCCAGGTGGGCCAGCTCATCACGGCCATGCGCCACGCTGACCGCGGCCAGGAAATTGCCGAACTGGCCGTCCGCCACCGCAACAACGGGGCCGTGGGCTTCGACATCGCCGGAGCAGAGGACGGGTTCCTGCCGTCCCGCTTCCGTGATGCGTTCACATACCTCGCCCAGCACAATTTCCCCGCCACGGTCCACGCAGGCGAAGCAGCAGGCCTGGAAAGCATCCAGTCTGCCCTCGTTGACGGCCGGGCGCTGCGCCTCGGCCACGGCGTGCGCATCGCCGAGGACATCACCGTTGAGTTCGACGACGAAGACGCTGACGCAGAGACCGACGAAGCCGATGCCAACATCGGCATGGTCACCCTCGGCGAGCTCTCCAGCTGGATCCGCGACCGCGGCATCGCCCTGGAAATCTGCCCGTCCTCCAACCTCCAGACCGGCGCTATCTCAGGCTTCGGCGAAGGCATCGAAAGCCACCCGCTGGACATGCTGTACCAGCTTGGCTTCAACGTCACCATTAACACCGACAACCGCCTGATGAGCGGGGTGACGCTCACCGACGAATTCGAACTGCTCGTGGAGACGTTCGACTACGACCTGGACGACATCCTCGAGCTGACGCTCAATGCCGCCGAGGCCGCCTTCCTGCCGCTGGAGGAAAAGGAAGCACTCGTTGAGTACATCAACGACGCCTACGCCAATCTTGCCTAAGGAAGATTCCGTCCCGGTTTCCTCCCTGGTGGCCGTGATTGCCGCCCTCCGGGAGCACTGTCCCTGGATGGGGGCGCTGACCCACGAGTCACTGGTGGAGTACCTCCTTGAGGAGGCCTTTGAAGTAGCCGAAACAATCGAAACCGGCGCCGACGAGGCCGAGCTCCGAGGCGAGCTGGGCGACGTCCTGCTCCAGGTGGTGCTGCACGCCCGCCTCGCCGAGGAGCGCGGCAGTTTCGCTTTCGACGACGTTGTCCGTGGCCTCACCGCCAAGATGATCCGCCGGAATCCGCACGTGTTCCGGCCGGACGGCTCGCTCCAGGACACTTTCCCGGCCAGCGTGGAGGAGATCGTCCGGAAATGGGACTCCATCAAGCGGGCCGAGAAACCGGAACGCGGTGATCCTTTCGAGGGAATTCCGCAAGGTCTCCCGGCCCTGGCCCGGGCCCAGAAGTCACTGGACCGGGCGGCAAGGGCGGGGTTTCGACGGGCTCAACCACTTATGGTGGAGCAGGCCAGTCCGGTGGTTGAGGATGTCCACCCGGTGGTTGAGCTGGTCGAAACCCTGGACTCCGAACAGCAACTCGGCGAGCTGCTGCTGGCCGTCGTGGCCGCTGCCCGGACCCGGGGTTTTGACGCCGAACGCGCCCTCCGCGCGGCAGTCCGGCAGTATCAGGACAGCCACCGCCCCATTAACCCAGCTGGGCCACGGACGGGATCATGACGTCCGGGTGCTGGATAGGTTTCCGTAACCTGCACCACTCTCGACTACGCTAGTCCCTGACGAGGACGTCGAGTTTTTCCGCTAGTTTCCCAGTAAATCGCTTCACCATAAGGAGCATATTCATGGCGCTTATCGATGCCATTCACGCCCGCGAGATCCTCGATTCCCGTGGCAACCCGACCGTAGAAGTTGAAGTCCTGCTTTCCGATGGCCAGATCGGCCGCGCAGCAGTGCCCTCCGGCGCCTCCACCGGCGAACACGAGGCCGTGGAACTCCGCGATGGAGACAAGGGCCGCTACCTTGGCAAGGGCGTCCAGAAGGCCGTCGACGCCGTCATCGACCAGATCGCACCGGCACTGACCGGATTCGACGCCACGGACCAGCGCAGCATCGACCAGGCCATGATTGACCTGGACGGCACCCCCAACAAGGGCAAGCTCGGCGCCAACGCCATCCTGGGTGTTTCCCTGGCCGTGGCCAACGCCGCTGCAGCGTCCGCTGACCTGCCGCTGTACAAGTACCTGGGCGGCCCCAACGCGCACGTCCTGCCCGTTCCGCTGATGAACATCCTCAACGGCGGCTCGCACGCCGACTCCGACGTGGACATCCAGGAATTCATGATCGTCCCGATCGGCGCCGAGACCTTCTCCGAGGGCCTGCGCTGGGGTGTCGAGGTCTACCACAACCTCAAGTCCGTCCTGCAGGCCAAGGGCCTCTCCACCGGCCTGGGCGACGAGGGCGGCTTCGCGCCGAACCTTCCGTCCAACCGTGCCGCACTGGACCTGATCCAGGAAGCCATCAAGAACGCCGGCTACACCCCGGGCAAGGACATCGCCCTGGCCCTGGACGTCGCCTCCTCCGAGTTCTTCAAGGACGGCGCCTACCAGTTCGAAGGCAAGGCCCTTTCCGCCACCGAGATGAGCGCGTACTACGCCGAGCTCGTGGCCGACTACCCGCTGGTTTCCATCGAGGACCCGCTGGACGAGAACGACTGGGAAGGCTGGAAGACCCTCACCGACAGCATCGGTGACAAGGTCCAGCTCGTGGGCGATGACCTCTTCGTCACCAACCCGTCCATCCTGCAGCGCGGCATCGACACCAAGACCGCGAACTCGCTGCTCGTCAAGGTCAACCAGATCGGTTCCCTGACCGAGACGCTGGACGCCGTGTCGCTGGCCCAGCGTGCCGGTTACACCACCATCACCTCGCACCGCTCCGGCGAAACCGAGGACACCACCATCGCTGACATCTCCGTTGCCACCAACGCGGGACAGATCAAGACCGGCGCCCCGGCCCGCTCCGAGCGAGTCGCCAAGTACAACCAGCTGCTGCGCATCGAAGAGGAACTCGACGACGCCGCACGCTACGCCGGACGCAGCGCTTTCCCGCGTTTCAAGGGCTAGCATCCAAAAAAACAGCTGACCGGTGGCTATGGTTGAAAGACCATGGCCACCGGTTTTTGTTTGTGGTCCGCTTTTGAAGGAGTGTCATGGCCACCCGCCGTCCCAAGGTTCCCAGGGCTACGCCCGCGGCGCGTCAGTCAAAGGACGCCGACGACGGCGCTGACGTCATCCGCGCCGATTTCGGCGCGACGCGGCACGTGCCCGCTGCCGGGGAGGCGAAATCGCCCGCCGCGAACACACCGGCCGGGCGAGCGCCCGCTGCGCAAACGCCCGTGACCAAATCGCCCGCTGCACAAGGAAAGTCCACCACTGCCGGACGGCTGGGGGCTTCGGTCAAGGCCGGGGTTGCCGCCGGCAAACAGGCGGCCCGCCGTCCGGACGGCAGCAGGCAGCCCGGCCAATCCTCGGGTAGCGACGCCAGGGACGGGGCGGATAACCAGGATCCGGTGCCTGCCAAGGCCTTTTCCGGCCGGATGCTGGCGCTGGCCGTCGTCATGATTGCCATCACCATCATGCTGGCCCCCACCGTCAAGATATTCATCGACAAAAGGGCGGAGATCGCAGCACTGGAAGCGGATATCGCGGCACGGAAAGCGGAGCAGGAGGGACTGAAGCTCCAGGTCTCCCGGTGGCAGGACCCGAACTACGTGAAACAGCAGGCCCGAGACCGCATTAACATGGTTATGCCGGGAGAGACCGGCTACTGGGTGTTTGGCAGCGATCTGCCGGCCGGGACCGCCAGTGGCCAGGGCGGCACAGGATCAGCACAGGACCCGGCAAACCTGCCATGGGTGGACTCGCTTTGGGAGTCCATCAGGCGCTCGGCAACAGACTAGAGGCGGTGCCCTCCGCCGGCTTTCCCTCGGGTCAGCCTCCAAGGGCAGGAAGGCGGCCGCGCCAGTGGACCAGCATGCAGTAGGCGACAACGCTCCGGACGGGCACCCGGCAAGAAACGAGGCCTCGACGGTGCCCGGGTACAGCCACCCGTCCGCCCGCGACCTGGACGTCCTGAGCCGCCAGTTGGGGCGTCCCGTGCGCGACGTCGTCGAAATTCCCGCGCGCTGTGTCTGCGGCAACCCCTTGGTCGCGGCGACGTCGCCGCGGCTCAGCAACGGAACCCCGTTCCCCACCACGTTCTACCTGACCCACCCGGTCATCACATCCGCGGTGTCGCGCCTTGAGGCCGCCGGCCTGATGAACCGGATGAACGAACGCCTGGCCGGGGACTCCGGACTCGCCGCCAGCTACCGTGCCGCCCACGATGCGTATCTGGTTTCCCGTGCGGAAATCGGCGAGCGGTCCGGCATCGGCGCCGTGCCCGAGATTGACGGCATCTCCGCCGGCGGCATGCCCACCCGGGTCAAGTGCCTTCATGTCCTGGTGGGCCATTCTCTTGCTGCCGGTCCCGGAGTCAATCCGCTGGGCGATGAAGCACTCGAGGCCATCAGCGAATGGTGGACCGCGGACCGTTGCTACTGCGACGGCGCGTGGGACACCGGCGGAGAAGCGCCCTCACAGGACCTCAGCCGGCACGGGCCGCAGGGCCTGCCCCAGATCGTGGGCCGTCCGGCACCCGTGCGCAACACGCACCGGCACGCTGAAGAGAACTCCGCTGAAGAGCAAACCGACAACTCCACGGAGGCCGCCAAGTGACCCGCGTTGCCGCCATCGACTGCGGAACCAATTCCATCCGGCTCCTGATCGCCGACGTGGCCGGGAACGGGAGCAGCCCGAAGCTGACCGACGTTGTGCGCGAAATGCGTGTGGTCCGGCTGGGCCAGGGCGTGGACGCAACCGGAGAGCTGGCCCAGGAAGCCCTGGACCGGACCTTCGCTGCCACTGCCGACTACGCCGCGCTGATCCGCGAACACGGGGCCGGGAAGGTCCGCTTCGTTGCCACCTCCGCCACGCGCGACGCCAGCAACCGGAAGGTATTCGTGGACGGCATCCGCGAGATTCTCGGCGTGGAACCTGAAGTGATTACCGGCGACGAAGAGGCTGCCCTGTCCTTCGCCGGTGCGAGCAGTGTACTTCCGTCCCGCGGCGCCGACCCTGTCCTTGTGGTGGATCTCGGCGGTGGAAGCACCGAATTCGTGCTCGGTGACGCCAACGGCGTCATCGCCGCCAAGTCCGTTGACGTCGGCTGCGTCCGGATGACGGAACGCCACCTCCGCAACGACCCGCCGTCGCCGGAGCAGGTCACTGCGGCGGAAGCCGACGTCGACGCCGCCATCAGCGAGGCGGGACTGGCCGTTCCGCTGGACCGCACCACCGTCGTCGTCGGCGTGGCGGGGTCCGTCACCACCATTACGGCCCACGCGCTCCGGTTGCCGGAATACTCGCCTGCGGCAATCCACGGCGCGGAACTGCCGCTTGAGGCTTTTGGCGAGGCGTGCACGGATCTGCTCGGGATGACCAAGGCCGAACGGGCCGGGCTTCCCTACATGCATCCGGGCCGGGTGGACGTCATCGGTGCCGGCGGATTGGTCTGGCGGCGCGTCCTGGAGCGCCTCGCTGAGGTAACGGAGGGAAGGATCACTTCGGCTGTCGCCAGCGAACACGATATTCTCGACGGAATTGCCCTGAGCATCAGCTAGACGTGGCATCAGCTCATGACTTCGCACGTACAGCCGATTGGACCCGAATGACCAGAGCAACAACCCGCTGGGGCCGGATGGCCTCTGCCGTGACTGCAATTGCCCTGGCCACAGGCAGCCTGGCGACGTCCCTGATCGCTGCACCGGAAGCCCGTGCGGATTCATGGCGGGACAAGCAGTACTGGCTGGCCGAGTCCGGCATCACCAAGGCGTGGGAGGTTTCCAAGGGCGCCAACGTCAAAGTTGCCGTCATCGACAGCGGCGTGGATGCCAAGCACCCCGATCTGAAGGGCGCCGTGGTGGGCGGGAGCGACGCCTCCGGGGCAGGCAGCGCGGACGGGCAGAAGAGCATCGGCTCGAAGCCCGAGCACGGCACGCTGGTGGCAACCATGCTGGCCGGCCGCGGGCACCAGCCGCCGAAGTCCACGGCTAGTCCCGCACCCGGCGCCACTGCTGCACCCGGCCCCGACGGAATCGTAGGCGTGGCTCCGGAAGCGCAGATCCTGTCCGTGTCCACGTGGCTTGGTTCCCAGAACCCCGGCGGGAAGACCGACCAGGAACAGATTCCGGCGGCCGTCCGCTGGGCCGTGGACAACGGCGCGCGCGTGATCAACATTTCGCTGGGCAGCACCTCGCCCGAATGGCCGCAGAGCTGGGACGCAGCATTCCTCTATGCCGAGCAAAAGGACGTGGTCATCGTGGCCGCAGCGGGCAACCGGGTGGGCGGCAACGTCCAGGTCGGAGCGCCGGCAACCATCCCGGGCGTCCTGACCGTGGCGGGCCTGAACCGCGAGGGTGCCGCCAGCATCGATTCGTCCTCCCAAGGCATCAGCATTGGCGTGGCCGCACCGGCCGAAAACCTGATCGGCGGGATGCCGGGGGACGGCTATGCGGAATGGGCCGGCACATCCGGCGCCACACCGATTGTGTCCGGCGTGGCGGCTCTGATCCGTTCCAAGTGGCCGGAGATGACGGCCAGTCAGGTCATCAACAGGATTGTCACCACGGCCAAGGACGCCGGGGCGCCGGGCAAAGACCCCATCTACGGGTTCGGCGTGCTCAACGCGGAAGCCGCGCTAAAGGAGGATGTGCCCGAAACGAAGGTGAATCCGCTGGGTACCGTGGCCGACTGGATCAGGATCCACCGCCGGGGTGAGGCGGCCGCAACCGCCCCCGCCGCAGAGCCCACCGACAGCCCCACCAGCGCGCCTCCCACGCTGCCCGCGGCCACGGTACCGGTGGCTGAGGCGCCGTCCCAGATGGACAGCGCCGTGCCGGCCGTGGTGGTCATCGGCTTCGGACTGCTGTTCGCGGGCATCATCGGGGGCGCCGCATTCCAGCTGCGACGGGCCACTAGGAACCCCGGAAATGTGCCCGACGAGCCGGAGACCGGAGTGCTGGACAAGGTGGACTCGAACGGAACGTAACGGCGACGATTTAGTTAGTGAAGATTTTCACAAACTACTGTATTCTTGAGTCATGGCAACAACCCCACAGCTCCAGGACCGTCCCAGGGTACTCGTCGTCGGCGGCGGGTACGTCGGCCTGTACGTAGCCCTCAAACTGCAGAACAAGATCGCGAATGCCGGTGGCATCGTCACCGTCGTTGATCCGCTGCCCTACATGACTTACCAGCCCTTCCTGCCGGAAGTTGCCGGCGGAAACATCGAGGCGCGCCACGCTGTCGTCTCGCACCGTCAGCACCTGAAGCAGACGGAACTTATCCAGGGCCGCGTCACCTCGATCGACCATGCCAACCGGACCGCCGTGGTTGCCCCGTCCGACGGCGGACCGAACTTTGAGGTGCCCTACTTCGACGTCGTCATGGCCGCAGGCGCCATCACCCGCACGTTCCCCATCAAGGGCCTGGCGGACAAGGGCATCGGCCTGAAGACCATCGAGGAAGCCGTTGCGCTGCGCAACAAGGTCCTCGAGCGGATTGAAGCCGGTTCCACCATCACCGATCCCGCACAGCGCGCCCGTGCCCTCACCTTCGTGGTGGTTGGCGGCGGCTTCGCCGGCATCGAATGCATCACCGAGATGGAAGACCTCGCCCGTGCGGCGGTCAAGAACAACCCCCGAGTCAAGCAGGAGGAAGTCCGCTTCGTCCTGGTCGAAGCCATGGGCCGCATCATGCCCGAGGTCACGGCCAAGCAGGCCGACTGGGTCGTGGAGCACCTGCGCAGCCGCGGCATCGAGGTCCTGCTGAACACCTCGCTGGACAATGCCGAGGGTTCCCTGAAGCTCATCAACCTTCCGGACAAGACCCCCGCCCAGGAATTCGAGGCGGACACCCTTGTCTGGACTGCCGGTGTGCAGGCGAACCCGATGGTCCGCTCCACCGACTTCCCGCTGGAGCCGCGCGGACGCGTCCGCGTTCTTCCGGACCTGCGCGTCGCAGGCGACGAAGGCATTATTGAGAACGCCTGGGCTGCCGGCGATATCGCCGCCGTTCCGGACCTCACGGGCAGCGGCCTGCCCGACGGTACCTGCGTGCCGAACGCGCAGCACGCCCTTCGCCAGGCCAAGCGCCTCGCGAAGAACCTGTGGGCCTCCCGCTGGGACAAGGAGCTCAAGGACTACAAGCACAAGAACCTGGGCGCCGTTGCCGGCTTCGGCGAATGGAAGGGCGTTGCCAACATCAACCTCCTGGGCCGCATCGGGCTGAAGGGTCCGCTGGCCTGGCTGGCGCACCGTGGTTACCACGGCATGGCCATGCCCACGTTCGAGCGCAAGTTCCGCGTGATTTTCAACTGGATCCTGAGCTTCTTTGTTGGCCGCGACACCACGCAGCTGATCGACCTGGAGAACCCGCGCGGAGCCTTCGTCTCCGCGGCCGCTCCGGCGCCCAAGCCGGCTGCTGCTCCGGCCGCACCGGCGGCTGACAAGCCGGCCGAATCCGGCAGCAACAGCGGTCAGAAGCAGACCGTGTCGGCTGACACCAAGTAGCTGCGCACCTCCGTCAGCGGCGGCCGTTCCCCCGGGGAACGCCCGCCGCTGTTGTTTAATGGCTCAATGACTGGTGAAAAGGACATCCGGACCCTGCTGGCATCCATCCATCCCGTGCTGCGCGAGGGGGAATATGTATATGTCCTGTGGCCGTACGGCCGGCCCCTCGCGCCGGGAATCGAAGCTGCCGTCCGGGAAGCGGAAGGGCTCACGGTAGTGCTGCCCCGGGCCGAAGCGGACAGGCTGGAGCTGCGCTACGACTTTGTAGCCGCCTGGATCACGCTTCAGGTGCATTCGTCGCTTGAAGCCGTCGGACTGACAGCGGCCGTCAGCGCGGCGCTTACCGACGCCCGCATCAGCTGCAACGTCCTCGCCGGGTTCCATCATGACCATCTCCTGGTTCCAGTGGCCGACGCCGACCGCGCCCTGGAAATACTGCACGAACTTGCCGCCCAGAGCTCCGACCAGCCCGCGCCCGCTCCCGCACTCGTCCTGCGTACCGAGCAGCCGGCGGACAGGCCGGCGATCCTGGAACTCACGGCGGCGGCTTTCTCGGTGTCGCCCGCAACGGGGCTGCCCGTGGACGGCGAACCGGTGGAAGTGGGGTTGATGAAGCAGTTGTTCGACTGTGACGAGTACCTGCCTGAGTTCAGCATCGTTGCGGAACAGAACGGCGAAGTCGTGGGCCACGTGATCAGCACCCGGGGCTGGGTGGGGGACCTTGAGCTGCTGGGCCTCGGCCCCATCGGCGTGGTGCCGCGGTTGCAGCGGCACGGCATCGGTTCGGCCCTCATCCAGGAAACCGTGGCCCGCGCGAATGCCGCGGGGGAGAGGGGCATCGCCTTGCTGGGCGGCCCGGAGTACTACTCCCGTTTCGGCTTTGTGCCGTCGGTCTCGCTGGGCATCGACCCTCCGACGGCCGAGTGGAGGGACTCGTTCCAGGTGCTCCCGCTCGCTGTCTGGCCCGGAGGCATCCACGGGACGTTCCGGTACGCCGCGCCCTTTGAGCGGCTCTGACGGGATACCATTGACCGGGCGCCCCAGTAGCCCAATTGGCAGAGGCAGCGGACTTAAAATCCGCGTGTTGTGGGTTCGAGTCCCACCTGGGGTACAACTTTTCTCCTCCACGCCCCGTGGTGTCCCATATGCAACGACTGTTATAAGGATGTGACCATAGTCACTTATGTTCGCGGGGAATTTGCACTAGCTTGAATCTAAATCAGGTACACCTGGTAATTCGCATCAAAGGCCGTTCGCACCTTTCGATCGAGGAGACTCTCAATGATTTCACTCCCCCAGGCGGCGCCGCGTGTCGCTAAGCTGACAGCGCTTAGCATCGGCGTCGCCCTTCTGGCTACGGCTTGTGGCGGCTCGTCCACCCCGAGTTCGACAGGCTCCACCACTCCCGCAGCATCCGGAATTGCCTGCCCGGCGCCGAGCGCCAGCGGCAGTGCCACCACCGGAGCAGGCGCAGGCGGCTCGGTTCCGGCCTCGACCACCACAACCGACACACCCCTCAAGATTGGATCGCTCCTGCCGACAACGGGGTCGCTGGCGTTCCTCGGCCCGCCCGAAATTGCCGGTGTCAACCTTGGCATCAAGGAAGTCAATGACGCAGGGGGCGTACTGGGCAAGCCCGTCGAGGTGATCCACCGCGACTCCGGTGACACCAAGACGGACATCGCCACCCAGTCCACCACGGCGCTGCTTGGCAGCGGTGTCAGCGCCATCATCGGCGCTGCTTCCTCGGGCGTTTCCAAAACCGTCATCAACCAGATCACGGGCGCCGGCGTCATCCAGTTCTCGCCTGCGAACACTTCTCCTGACTTCACCACGTGGGATGACAAGGGCCTCTACTGGCGCACGGCTCCTTCGGATGTGCTGCAGGGCAAGGTGCTCGGCAACTACATGGCTACCTGTGGTGCCCAGACCGTCGGCATGATCGTCCTGAACGACGCCTACGGCACGGGCCTGGCAAAGAACGTCAAGTCTGCGTTCGAAGCCGCCGGCGGCAAGGTCGTTGCCGAGGAGCTCTTCAACGAGGGCGACTCGCAGTTCAGCAGCCAAGTGGACAAGGTCATCGCAGCCAAGCCTGACGCCATTGCCCTGATCACCTTCGACCAGGCCAAGAGCATCGTCCCCCTGATGACCGGCAAGGGCATCAAGGCAACCCAGATGTTCCTGGTGGACGGCAACACGTCGGACTACAGCAAGGACTTCCAAGCGGGCACGCTGAAGGGCGCCCAGGGCACCATCCCGGGCACGTTCGCCAAGGACGACTTCAAGAAGAAGCTGCTGGCCATTGACCCGGCCCTGAAGGACTACAGCTACGCTGGCGAGTCCTACGATGCCGTCAACCTGATTGCACTGGCAGCCGAGGCCGCGAAGAGCACCAAGGGCACCGACGTCGCCAAGCAGCTCAAGGCAGTCTCTGAAGCCGGGGAGAAGTGCACCGACTTCGCATCCTGCGTGACACTGCTCCGCAACGGCAAGGACATCGACTACGACGGCCAGTCCGGTCCGGTGACCTTCTCCGACGCAGGCGACCCCACGGAAGCCTACATCGGCATCTACGAGTACCAGGATGACAACACCTACAAGCCGTCCAAGGAAGAATTCGGCAAGCTGTAAAGCCGACTCAACCTAGATAGCACGAAAGCCCCCGTCCAGCCGGACGGGGGCTTTCTGTTGCCCGGGGAGCGGCTTCGGGGGCCTCCTTCAGCATCCTTCAAGCGCCCCGCGAAGGCAGCACACGGCCCGGGCACGCAGGAGGGCCGCCACCGGACGGTGACGGCCCTCCTGCGGCTCCTGGTGGCGGCTTAGACCTCGTCCGCCAGGGTGCCGAGGTACAGCTGGATCACCTTGGGGTCCTTCATGAGTTCCCGGCCGGTGCCCGTGTAAGCGTCCTTGCCCTGGTCCAGCACATAGGCACGGTCGCAGATCTGCAGGCAACGGCGGGCGTTCTGCTCCACCATGATGACTGAAACGCCGGCCCGGTTGATCTCGTGGACCCGCAGGAAGGTTTCGTCCTGTTTGACGGGGGAGAGGCCTGCCGACGGCTCATCGAGCAGCAGCACAGCGGGTTCCATCATCAGCGCTCGTCCCATCGCCACCATCTGGCGTTCACCGCCGGACAGCGAGCCGGCCCGCTGGGCGCGTCGCTTGCCGAGCTCCGGGAAGAGGCTGGTGACGAAGTCGAACCGTTCCGCGAAATCCTTGGGCCGCTGGAACATGCCCATCTGCATGTTCTCTTCGATGGTCAACGTGGCGAACACGTTGTTGTTCTGCGGGACGAAGCCCACACCCTTGGACACGAGCTTGTTGGCCTTGAGCCCGGTGATGTCCTGGCCCCGGACCACCACGGACCCTGAGTGAACTTTCACCAGGCCGAACATGGCCTTCAGGAGCGTGGACTTGCCGGCGCCGTTGGGCCCGATGATGCCGATCAGTTCACCCTTGCGGGCCTCGATGCTGCAGCCGTTGAGGATGTTCACGCCGGGGAGGTAGCCCGCCACCAGGTCGGTGACCTTGACGACGGATTCGTCCGCTGCAGCTGGTGTGGCGGCCGCGGCAGCACTGGTGGCGCTCATTCGGTGTCCTTCTTCCTGGTTTCGGGCGTCACCGTGTCAGCGTCCGTTTCAGGGGCGATGACGTCGACGGCGATGATGCCGGCGTTCTCGGTGCCCACGATTGACTCCTCGTCGGCCACGAGCTCGGCAGCCAGTTCCTTGATGCCTTCAGCGTCGCCCAGATCCACGTCGTGGTGGGCGCCCAGGTAGGCATCGATCACGGCCGGGTTTTTCATGACCTCAACCGGCGGACCTTCGGCGACGATCTTGCCCTCGGCCATCACCACAACCCAGTCGGCGATGTGGCGCACCATGTTCATGTCGTGCTCGACGAAAAGCACGGTCATGCCTTCCGCCTTGAGGTTCTTGATGTGGTCAAGGAGGGACTGGGTCAGCGCCGGGTTGACGCCGGCCATGGGCTCGTCCAGCATCACAAGCTTGGGCCTGACCATCAGTGACCGCGCCATCTCGAGCAGCTTGCGCTGGCCGCCGGACAACGATGCCGCGTAGTCGTCCTTCTTCGCGTCCAGTTTGAACTTCTCCAGCAGGACGTTCGCCTGTGCTGTGATTTCCTTTTCCCGGCCGCCCCACATGCCCTTGAACAGCGCCTTGGAGAGCCGCTCACCGGGCTGTTCCGAACCGCCCAGCCGCATGTTCTCCATGACGGTCAGTTTGCCCATCACCTTGGTCAGCTGGAAGGTGCGGACCATGCCCATCCGGGCCACTTTGTAGGGGGAGACGCCCGCGAGGCTGTTGCCTTCAAACTGCCACTTGCCGGAGTTCGGCGTGTCAAAGCCGGTCAGCAGGTTGAACAAGGTGGTCTTGCCGGCGCCGTTGGGTCCGATCAGCGCAGTGATTTTGTGCCGGGGGATCTCTAGGTATTCGACGTCGACGGCGTTGATGCCGCCGAAGCTGCGGGTGACGTTTTCGGCGACGACGATCGGATCCCGCTTCTTGCAGCCCGGAGCCGTCTCGCCGGCGGCGATCGGCCGGGTGTCCGTCATGTAATCGATGTTTTCGGTGCTACCCGTGCCTTTTACTGTTGGCACATTATGTTGCTCACTCATGCGAACGCCAACTCCTTTTTGTTGCCGAAGACGCCCTGGGGCCGGAAGATCATCAGCAGCATCAGGGCGACACCCACCAGGATGTAACGCAGCTGCCCGGCCTGGACCGTGTTCAGCCACGTCACAGCGCCGGATTCAATCAAGCCGTAGAGGATGCCCTGGGTGAGCGAAAGCACCACCCAGAAGATCATGGCGCCCACGACGGGGCCGAGCACCGTTCCGAGGCCGCCCAGCAGCAGGCACGTGTACAGGAAGAACGTCAGTTCAGTGCCGTAGTTGGCCGGCTGGACTGCACCGCGGGGAAGGGTGAAGATCATGCCGGCGAGGGCGCCGAGGACGCCGCCGATGACCAGCGCCTGCATCTTGTAGGCGTAGACGTTCTTGCCCAGCGAGCGGACGGCGTTCTCGTCTTCGCGGATACCCTTGAGGACGCGTCCCCACGGGCTCCGCATCAGGAGCCACACCAGGGTGCAGCAGATGATCACAAGTCCCCAGCCCACAACGCGGATGAAGAAGTCCCTGTTGTTCATGCCGAAGTAGGAACCTTCCGGGAACGGGTTCATGGCATAGAACCCGCCTTCGAAGGCGGCCAGGCCGTTGGCCGACCCGGTGACGGACGTCAGCTGGTTGGTGGTGACGATGTACCGGACGATTTCCGCCGCCGCGATGGTCACGATGGCAAGGTAGTCGGCACGCAGGCGCAGGGTCGGGATACCCAGGAGCAGCGCGAAGATCGCCGAGCAGATGACGGCGATCAGCAGGCCGACGAAGAACGGCACACCGAAAGTCAGCGTGGAGATGGCGAAGCCGTAGGCGCCCACCGCCATGAAGCCGGCCTGCCCGAAGTTCAGCAGGCCCGAGTAGCCGAAGTGAACGGCGAGGCCGAGGGCGGCAAGCGCGTACGCCGCCGTCGTCGGGCTGAACAGTTCACCGGCAGCGCTGGAAAAAATGAAACCCAAGTCCATGGCTGTCTCCTAACCCACGCGCTCGCGTCGGCCCAGGATGCCCTGCGGCCGGAACAAGAGGACAACAATCATGATGAACAGTGCTCCCACATATTTGAGGTCGGCGGCTAGGCCGAACACGGTGGTCAGCTCCACGAAGATGCCGACGATGATGGATCCGATCAGTGCACCGAAAACGGTGCCGAGGCCGCCCAGGGTCACACCCGCGAAGATAAGCAGCAGGATCTGTGAGCCCATGTCGAACGTGACGCCGGGCCGGTAGTAGGCCCAGAGGATGCCGCCGAGGGAGGCGAGCATGCCGCCGGCCACCCAGACAATCCGGATGACGTTGTCCACGTCGATGCCGGAGGCTGCCGCAAGGGCGGGGTTGTCGGCCACTGCACGGGTGGCCTTGCCCAGGCGGGTCTTGAGCAGGATGAACCCGATCAGTGCGATCACGACGGCACTGATGACGAGCGACCACAGGTTGTTTGGCGAGATGGACACCGGGCCGATCTGGATCTCGGAGCTCTGGGCGTACGGCAGCTGCTGGGTGGATCCGCCGAAGTAGAACTGAATGACGTAGCGGACTGCCAGCGCAAGGCCGATGCTGACGATCATCATGGGGACCAGGCCGGTCCCGCGGCGGCGCAGCGGCTTCCACAGCCCTGCATCCTGGACGTAGCCGAACAGGCCGCCGCCCAGTAGGGCAAGGACCACCGCCAGCCAGAACGGAAGGCTCATGGCATTGAAGGCGAAGACCAGCACCGCACCGAACGTCACCATTTCGCCGTGGGCAAAGTTGGTGAGGCCGGTTGTTCCGAAGATCAACGAGAGTCCGACCGAGGCCAGGGCCAGAAGAAGGCCGAAGCTAAGCCCGGCTACGAGCCGGTTGAGCAGGTTCTGGCCGAAGTCCTGTTGCTGGACCACGATGCCTTTTCCAAAGGCGAAGATCACTGACAGGTTGGAGGTCTGGCTGAACGTGACCTTTCGTGGATTTTCCTGGCCGTCGGCGAGCTTGATGCCTTCGGGGAGAGTGGATTCGTCGAGTTCCACTTCGTAAGTGCCCTGGACCGGAACTCCGATGGTCCATGAGCCGTTGGCGCCTGATTTTGCGGTCCCGGTGAAATCGCCGCTCTTGGCGGTGATCGTAACGTCAGCGATAGGTGCACGTGCATCGTCCCGAAGGAAGCCGCTGATGCTGTTCTGGAACTGCTGGTTCGACGGGGATGGTGTCGGTGAGGGGGTGGTGGCCTGCGATGCCGGGGCAACGACGAGGAGAATTGCAACGACAGCGGCAAATACAGCCCCCATCGTCTTCAGCAATCCGCCGCGCCGTCTGTGCGACAGGCCTCTCGTTGTGCTTCTCAAAATGAAAACCTCCACATGGGGGTGGACTGGGTTGCGCCTTTACAACCACTGCGAACGGTGCGGGGGACGTAGTCGTGGCGCCAAATATGCGGTCGTTAAACCGAATACCTTGTGATGTCAGTCACCCTGCTTGGGCTTATGTTACAGCCAGCGGGGACCAATGAAGCCTCGTCCAAGGGCGCCTAAGATAGCGATCGGATAACAACCGTGAAGCCAAACCTTCGAATCAATGCAGTTCTGCTAAAGAAAACTTTTGTTGATTCTGAGTATTCCTAAACAGTCGCCTCGACTCATGGCCCGTGGGCCCCGTCACAGCCAGGAGTAGCCCATGTCACGGTTGCGTTTCGGCTGGCGGTACGGGGGAACTATCCCTGCCCTCCGGGCGTGGGAATTGATACCTTGAACTATAAGGATCACCACCCACCCCCTTTATTTGGAGGACACCCGCAATGGCACTTGGCGGAAACCCGATCTTCAACGGAAAGAATTTCCGTGGAGCCACCCAGGCACCGCCTGTTCCGCAGGCTCAGTACGGCCAGAACCCCTACGGCCAGGCCCCGTACGGGCAGAACCCTTACGGCCAGGCTCCGGGACGCGCCCCCGGCCAGGTCATGGATGCGCAGGGCGGCTGGATGGCCCAGCAGCAGAACATGACCCATGACCAGCTGCAGCAGATGTACAACCAGCCGGCAGCCGGTCCGGCCGAAACCGGACGGATGACGTTCGACGACGTCATCATCAAGACCGCCGTCTGCCTCGGCGTGCTGGTTGCCGGCGCGGCGGTCACGCTCTTCGTGAGCATGTCGCTGGCCTCGCTGCTGATGATCGTTGGTGCACTGGGCGGCTTTGTGCTCGCCCTCGTCAATACGTTCAAGAAACAGCCGTCACCGGCACTGATCCTGGCCTACGCCGCGTTGGAGGGCCTGTTCCTCGGTGGCCTGACCCGCGTCCTCGACACCATGTATCCCGGAGTCGGCCTGCAGGCCGTCGTCGGGACGCTGTCCGTATTTGCGGTTACGCTGCTCCTGTTCAAGAGTGGCAAGGTCCGGGCAACGCCCAAGGCCATGAAGTTCTTCATGATCGCCATTGCCGGGTACGCCCTGTTCTCCGTGGTGAACCTCGTCATGATGCTGACAGGCCTGACGACGGAACCGTTCGGCCTGCGCAGCGGAATCATCGGCGTGGCGATCGGCGTTCTGGCCATCGGCCTCGCCGCATTCTCGCTGATCATGGACTTCACCAGCATCGAGGAAGGCGTCCGCAATGGCGCACCGGAGCGGTTCTCCTGGACCGCCGCGTTCGGCCTGACCGTGACCCTGGTGTGGCTGTACGTGGAGATCATCCGCCTGCTGGCGATTCTCCGCGGCGACGACTAGGACCCTGGACGGCGTACGCCGTCGTGCATTAGTCGTGCATTAAGTTGTGCTTGAACCCGAATGAGCCCCGCTACCCGGCGGGGCTCATTCCGTTATGGCGGGGTCCTGCTTAGCTGAGCCGCTCGTACACCACTGCCATGCCCTGGCCGCCGCCGACGCACAGGGTCGCGAGCCCGAGCGATGCGTCGCGCTCCCGGAGCCCGTTGAGCAGCGTTGTGGTCATGCGGGCGCCGGTCATGCCGAAGGGATGCCCCAGGGCGATCGCCCCGCCGTGGACGTTGAGCCGCTCGTGGTCGATGCCGAGTTCGCGGGCACTGGCCACCACCTGCACGGCGAACGCCTCGTTGAGTTCCACGAGGTCGATGTCGCCGATGCCCAGGCCTGCCCGCGCCAGAGCGCGGCGGGTTGCCTCCACCGGCCCCATGCCCATGAGTTCGGGGGAGAGCGCGCTGACGCCCGTGGACACAATCCGTGCCAGCGGCTCCAGCCCGAGCTCCCTGGCACGCTCATGGCTCATCACCACCACCGCGGCGGCGCCGTCGTTCAGGGGGCAGGCGTTGCCGGCGGTTACCGTCCCCTCGCTGCGGAAGACGGGCTGGAGCGCCGCCACTCCTTCGAGGGTGACACCGGCACGCGGCGAGTCGTCCCGCTCCACCACGGTGCCGTCACGGCGCGTGTACGGCGTGATCTCGCGCGGATAGAAGCCCGAGGCCATGGCCGCTTCAGCGCGGTTCTGGCTCAGGACCGCCCATTCATCCTGCTCGGCCCGGCTGATGCCGTACGTGGTGGCCACATTTTCCGCGGTCTGTCCCATCGCAATGTAGATGTCGGGCATGCGCCCGCCGAGCCGCGGGTCTGTCCACGGCGTGTTGGACGCGGCCCGGACCTCGGTGCGACGGCGTGCCGATTCGAACAGCGGGTTGTGGGTGCCGGCGTCGGTTTCCCCGGCACCGGTCCAGTTCGGATACCGGGAGACGGACTCGACGCCGGCAGCGACGAATGCGCTTCCCTCGCCAGCCTTGATGGCGTGGAACGCCATCCGGATGGTCTGCAGGCTGGAAGCGCAGAACCTGTTGATCGTGGCACCGGGGACGTTGTCCAGTCCGGCCAGGATGGTAACCACCCTGGCCATGTTGGAGCCCGCTTCGCCGCTGGGTTCGGCGCAGCCAAGATAGAGGTCGTCCAGGCCGGCGCCAGTCTCTCCACTTGGGTCGAAGGACGGGATCTTGTCCAGGGCTGCCGTGACCATCGCAGCGGCAAGGTCATCCGGCCGCTCATCCTTCAATGACCCCTTGAAGGCGCGTCCGATGGGGCTTCGGGCAGTGGAAACAATGACTGCTTCTGACATGCGCCCAGCCTACGCCCGGGCTAAACCAGCCGCATCGCCCCTGCCGCCGGGGTAACGGTGAAGATCTCCGGCTTGCGGTACCCGGCGCGGGAGAAAGCCTGCTCGACGGCCGTGCGCACCTGCTGTTCGGCGGCCACCGGCGTCAGGGCAATCGCCGCGCCGCCAAAACCGCCGCCCGTCATGCGCGCTCCGATGGCACCGCTGGCGCGGGAGGTGTCGACCGCCAGGTCCAGCTCCGGGCAGGAAATCTCGAAGTCGTCCCGCATGGAACGGTGGCTGGCATCGAGAAGGGGCCCGATGGCGCCCGGTCCGGCCGAACCGAGTAGTTCCACAGTCTGCAGGACCCGGTCGTTCTCAGTGACCACGTGGCGGACCCTGCGGAACGTGACCTCATCCAGGAGGCCGCTGGCTTCGTCCAGGTCCTCGATACCAACATCGCGGAGGGCCTTGACCCCCAGTACTTCGGCCCCGAGCTCGCACGAATCCCGGCGCGACGCATAGCCGCCGTCGGCGTGTGAATGGGAAACCTTGGTGTCGATCACCAGCAGGACAAGGCCGGCCGGTTCGGTCTCGAACGGAACCAGTCGGACACTCTGGTCCCGGCAATCGAGGAAAACGGCATGGCCCTTGGCGCCGCGCAGTGAGGCGGACTGGTCCATGATGCCCGTGGGGGCTCCCACGAAGTCGTTCTCGGCACGCTGGGTGGCCAGAACCATTTCCTCTGCTTTCAGCCCTGCCCCGGTCAGCTCGTTGAGGGCTGAGATGACGGCGCACTCGATGGCGTGGGACGAGGAGAGCCCAGCGCCGAGGGGAACGTTGGAGTCCAGCAGCAGGTCAAGGCCCGGGACGTTGATGCCGCGCTCCTGGAGTGCCCAGATAACGCCGAGGGGGTACTTGGTCCAGCCCTTGGCCTGTGAGCCCGCCAAGGATGAGGTGTCCGCCGTCGTCATGCCCTGGTCGCCGTAGGTGGACAGAAGCCTGAGCGTCGAATCGGTCCTGACCCGGACAGCCACCCGCGCCGTCCTGTCGATGGCGAAGGGGAGCACGAAGCCGTCGTTGTAGTCGGTGTGCTCGCCGATCAGGTTTACGCGGCCGGGCGCCTGCCAGATGCCGTCGGGACCTGCGCCGAAGGCATCCCGGAACCGTGCCTCGAGGTCATTGCTGCTCAGGTCGCCGTGGCTGAGTGGGACGGTCATGCGTGTGCGCCTTCCGGGAGTGGCTTGAGGGCTGATGCGGGAACCGTGACGGTGCGCAGCCGCTCCGCCACGAGTTCCGGGGTGGTGTCGTTAATGAAAGCACCCATGGCCGCTTCGGAACCGGCCAGGTACTTGAGCTTATCCGCAGCCCGCCGCGGCGAGGTCAGCTGGAGGTGGAGGTAGCTGGCCGGCCGCAGCACGTCATCGAGCGGTGCCTGGTGCCAGGCCGAAATGTACGGGGTGGGCGTCGGATAGAGCGCATCGAACCGCTTGAGCAGGTCCAGGTATACATGTGCCAGTTCGTCCTTCTCTTCACCGCTGAGCGCCGCGAGGTCCGGCACCTGGCGGTGGGGGACCAGGTGCACCTCCAACGGCCACCGTGCGGCAAACGGAACGTAGGCGCTGAAGTTCTCGCCTTCCAGGACCATGCGGCTGCCGTCTTCACGTTCGGACCGCAGCAGTGAGCCGGTCAGCGTCTGCCGGCCGTCGGCGTCGTCGAAATATTTGCGGGCGGCGGCACCCATCACAGCTGCGCGGGGGGTGACGTACGGGTACGCGTAGATCTGGCCGTGCGGGTGGTGGAGCGTCACGCCGATGTCCGCGCCGCGGTTCTCGAACGGGAAGACCTGCCGGATGCCGGGCAATTCGTTCAACGCGGCGGTGCGGTGCGCCCAGGCCTCGACGACAGTGCGTGCCCGGACTTCGCTGAGCCCGCTGAACGAACCGGTGTGCTCGGGGGTGAACGACACCACTTCACAGCGGCCGAATGCCGTGCCGGTGGTTCCCCAGCCTGCGTTGCCGGGAACCGGTCCAAGCGCCGGCCCGAGCGACGGGAAACGGTTCTCGAACACCACGACGTCGTAGTCCGGCGCGGGGATCTCGGAGGGGTTGGCGGGTGTTGTGGGGCAGATGGGGCACTGGTCCGCCGGGGGGAGGTGGGTGCGGCCCTGGCGGTGCGCGGCCACGGCCACCCATTCGCCGGTGAGGGCGTCGAACCTGACTTCGCCCGGCTCGCTCCGGGCCGGCAGCTCGCGGAGGTCGGGGTTCTGCTCCGGCCGGCGCGTGTTTTGTCCTCCCGGAGCACTATCTGACGCGGCATTGTCCGCCGAGGCAGCATCTGCCGTAGCGTCATCGAAATAGAGCAGCTCCCGGCCATCGGCAAGGTTGGTGCTGGAGATGTGTGTCATGCGTCTAGTCCTTTTCGAGTGGCGGCCATCGGAGCCACGCCGTGGGTATGGCGCGGCAGCAGGCACTTCAATTCTCCCACAAAACGATCAAAAAGAAATAGTTTCGAACAAAAGATAACAAGATGCGTTGAGATGGCCCGTGGGCGGGTGAGGCGGCGCGGCCGAGCAGGTACGGTTGTGCCCATGACTCCGAGCGCACCTCCTTCCGGCCAGGGCAGCACCTCCGCAGCAGGCAACATCGCAGCCTCCGGCCCGGCTAATTCCGGCCCGGCTGACTCCGGCACTAGCGAGGGCGCGCCGCGTCGCTACGCCTCCGGCAGGCAGTACGAGCTCCGCCGCGGCGATGCCCTGGCCGTTGTCACCGAGCTGGCCGCTGGCCTGCGGCTCTACTCCCGGGGCGGCGTCCAGCTGACGGAAACGTACGGGGACGGGGACATCCCTCCGGGAGCCACCGGAATCACGCTGGCTCCCTGGGCCAACCGGGTTGAAGACGGCGTCTGGTACCTGGACGGCAAGAAGCAGCAGCTGGACATCACCGAGGTTTCGCGCAACAACGCCAGCCACGGCCTGCTGCGGAACGCCTCCTACGAACTAGTGGATGAGTCCGAGTTTTCGGTGACCCTGGAGGCGCCGATCTTCCCGCAGCACGGCTACCCGTTCCTGGTGCGGCACCGCGTCCAATACGCACTGGCCGAGGACCTTGGGCTTGTTGTCCGCCAGACCCTGCTCAACGATTCCCAGGTATCCGCACCCTTCGTCCTGGGCTCCCACCCCTACCTCAGGCTGGGGGATGTCCCTGCCGGGGACCTGGTCCTGACGGTGGGGGCCGGGCGCCGGCTCGTGGCAGATGACCGGCTCATACCCCGCAGCTCGGAGCCGGTCAGCGGTGACACGGATCTGCGGGGCGGCCGGACCGTGTCCGAACTGGATATCGATGTCGCCTACACGGACCTGGAGTTCGACGGCGGCGTGGCCCGCCAAACGCTGCAGGCGTCCGACGGCCGCAGGGTGAGCCTCTGGCAGGACGGCAGCTGCGCCTACGTCCACGTCTTCGTCACGGACCAGTTCCCCGGCAGGGCAAAAGCTGTTGCCATCGAACCCATGACAGGCCCGGCCAATGCGTTCAACAGCGGCGACGGCCTGCGCTGGCTGCCGGCGGGGGAGTCGTTCACCATGACGTGGGGCATCAGCGCGTCGCTGTAGTCCGCAGCGGTTTCCCATCGGAGCGCGGCTGGGGAAGTATTAGGCTATGACGCCAGCTGAGGACGCCGCACCAACCAATAGCCCTGATGCCCGGACCGGGGCCGCCGCACCCGCGGCCCCGTTGCGGGTGTTGACTGACCGCGAGCTGGACCAGGACATTCCCTATGGCGTGCGGATCGCCGCCTCCTGGGCCTGGCGGCTGGGGCTGATCCTCCTGGTCAGCGCCGCGCTGATCTGGCTGCTGAGCAAAATCAGTTTCCTCATCATCCCCGTGATGGTGGCCGCCTTGCTGGCCGGCCTGCTGAGTCCCGTCACACGCTGGCTCAAGGCCCGGCGCGTCCCGAGAGGCGGCGCCGTCGCCATCACCGTGCTGGGCTTCCTCGGCGTGATCGGCGGCTCCCTGGCGCTGGTGGGGCGGCAGCTGGTTACAGGATTCAGCGAACTGTGGAGCGAAGCGTTGACCGGAATCCAGCAGATCCAGGGCTGGCTGGCGGACGGGCCGCTGCACCTGACAGCGGCCCAGATCGACCAGTATCTGAAGGAGGCCACGGATGCACTGCAGAACAACAGCAGCAGCATCCTGAGCGGCGCGCTTTCCTTCGGAAGCACCGCCGGCCACTTTGCCGCGGGACTCATCCTTGCGTTGTTTGTGCTGATCTTCTTCCTCCTCGAAGGTGACCGGATCTGGGCCTTCCTGGTCCGGCTTCTTCCAAGGAAAGCCCGCGCCGCCACGTTCGGTGCAGGCCGAAAGGGCTGGACCTCCATGGTCAGCTACGCGCGCATCCAGATGTTCGTGGCATTTGTGGACGCCGTGGGTATTGGCGTGGGCGCCGCCATCATCGGAGTTCCGCTGGCGCTTCCGCTGGGTGTGCTGGTCTTCATGGGTTCGTTCATTCCCATTGTTGGCGCCCTGGTCACCGGCGCAGTGGCCGTGCTCCTTGCCCTCGTGGCCAACGGCTGGGTCAACGCGCTGATCATGCTGGGAATCGTGCTGCTGGTCCAGCAGCTGGAAAGCCACATCCTGCAGCCGCTGGTGATGGGCAAGGCTGTGGCCCTTCACCCGGTGGCCGTGATCCTGTCTGTGGCGGCCGGTTCCTACCTTGCCGGCATCCCCGGCGCCCTCTTCTCGGTGCCCATCCTCGCCGTAGCAAACTCGGCGATTCGATATATTGCTGCCAGAACGTGGGAACATGAAGGAGTGCTGGTGGCGGATGGCCCGGGTGTACCCGGGGACTCCGGATCCAGCCAAGACAACACCTTCAAGGATGTCTACCTTCCCGGTGCGAATCCGGGCCGCGGCAAGGGCGCCGCACAGTCAACGGGAACTCCCGCCGGACATGCCGGCCCGGACTCCCCAGCCGAATTCCCCAAAGGAGACTAGTTCGTGAAAACCCTCAATAGCCTGCCCGTCACGTTGGACAATGTCCTGGAGGCGCAGAAGCTGCTTGAGGGGATTATTACGCGGACCCCGGTGGAAACTTCGCGGGCACTGGGCAGCATGGTGGGCGGCGAAGTCTTCTTCAAGTGCGAAAACCTCCAGCGGGCCGGCTCCTTCAAGGTCCGCGGCGCCTACGTCCGCATGGCCAAGCTGTCCGCCGAAGAGAAGAAGCGCGGCGTGGTGGCGGCGTCCGCCGGAAACCACGCCCAGGGCGTGGCGGTCGCAGCGAAGAGCCTGGGTATCAAGGCGCGCATCTACATGCCGCTGGGCGTGGCGCTGCCCAAGCTGGCCGCCACCCGCAGCCACGGCGCCGAAGTGGTCCTGCACGGGCACAACGTGGACGAAGCACTCGCCGAAGCCCAGCGCTACGCCGATGAGACCGGCGCCGTGTTTGTCCACCCCTTCGACAACGTGGACGTTGTGGCCGGACAAGGCACGGTGGGGCTGGAAATCCTGGAACAGATCCCCAATGTGGACACCATCCTGATGGGTGTCGGCGGCGGAGGACTGCTCGCCGGCGTCGCCGTGGCCGTGAAGGCGAGGGCCAGGGAGCTGGGCCGGGACATCCGGATCATCGGCGTCCAGGCCGAAAACGCCGCGGCCTACCCGCCCTCGCTCGCCGCAGATGCCCTGGTTCCGTTGAAAAAGGTCTCAACCATGGCGGACGGCATTGCCGTGGGCCGTCCGGGGCAGCTGCCGTTCAGCATCATCCGTGAGCTCGTGGACGACGTCGTAACGGTCAGCGAGGACTCCCTCGCCCGGGCGCTGATCTTCCTGCTGGAACGCGCCAAGATGGTGGTGGAGCCCGCCGGCGCCGTGGGCGTGGCCGCCCTGATGGACGGCAAGATCGAAAACCCCGGCACCACCGCCGTGATCCTTTCCGGCGGCAACATCGACCCCATGCTGATGCTCAAGGTGATCCAGCGCGGTCTTTCCGCCGCCGGCCGCTACATGACCGTCCGGATGATGCTGGACGACCGCCCCGGTTCGCTGGCCACCATCGCCCGGATCATCGCCGAGAACGACGCCAACGTCACAGGCCTGGACCACACCCGGGTTGGCGGTTCCATCTCCATGGGAGACGTCTCCATCACCGTGAACCTGGAAACCAAGGGGCACGAGCACTGCGAGCAGGTCCTGGGCGCACTCCGTGCCGAGGGCTTCCAGCCGATCGTGGTCCACTAGGGGCCATGATGCTGGATGCACAGGGGGGACGGCCGCAGACCACAAGGCATAGCCCTGCCGCACGTGCGCAGGGCGGGCTGCTGGTCACGGGGCTGTTCGTCGTTCTCCTGTTTGCGATCGAGTTCGTCAACGCTGCCACGTTCCATGCACTGAACAGGACGTTCGGCCTCCGCCCGCGCAGCGCCGACGGACTGCTCGACATCCTCACCTTTCCGCTGTTCCACGCCAACCTCGGTCACGTGGTTTCCAATGCGCTGCCGCTCATCATCTTCGGCTTCCTCGTCTTTATGTCCGGGCTCAGGGTCTTCGTCACCGCGGTGGCCTTCAGCTGGTTCGGTTCGGGCATGGTGGTGTGGCTGATTGGCGGCTGGGGAATCACGGTGGGTGCTTCAGGCCTGGTCTTTGGCCTCTTCGCCTTCCTCCTGGTCCGCGGGTTCTTCAACGGCAACTGGTGGCAGATCGCCCTGTCGGTGCTCCTGTTCCTCAGCTACGGCGGCATCCTCTTCGGGGTCCTTCCGGGCGTGGCAGGATTCGTCTCCTGGCAGGCCCACCTGGGCGGTGCGCTGGGCGGTGTTGCCGCCGCTGTGCTGCTGAAGCCCCGGCGGCTGACGCGGGGACGCCAGGTGGCGGAGAACCAAAACACATAGAACTCAGCGTTAACGCACGACGCCGGCCATCCCCGCGGAGGGGAGGGCCGGCGTCGTGCGTAAGGGCTTTGCCGTGGTTGGGAAGCTGCGCTCCTAGCCTGCGTACGGCTTGGCGGAGAGGATCTCCACCGTGATGTCCTTGCCGTTCGGGGCGGTGTAGCTGAGCTTGTCGCCCTCCTTGTGGCCCACAATGGCGGACCCCAGCGGTGACTTTTCGCTGAAGACGTCGAGGTCCGAATCGCCCGCGATCTCGCGGGAGCCTAGCAGGAACGTCTCCTCGTCGCCGGCGATCCGGGCGACGACAATCATGCCCGGCTCGACGATTCCGTCGTCCGCCGGGGACTCGCCCACGTGGGCGTCGCGGAGCAAAACGGTGAGCTGGCGGATGCGGGCCTCGATCTTGCCCTGCTCCTCTTTGGCGGCGTGGTATCCGCCGTTTTCCTTGAGGTCGCCTTCCTGGCGTGCAGCTTCGATCTTCTGGACGATTTCCGCCCGGCCGGCGCCGGAGAGGTGGTCCAGCTCTGCCTTCAGGCGGTCAAAAGCTTCCTGGGTAAGCCAAGCTGCAGTTGCGCTGTTGGTGGTAGACACGGACTTCTCCTTTTTCGTGGTCAAACAAGTTTGCGGTCAAACAAGTAAAGACCCCGCCACGGTGGCCACTTGTGGGACTCAGTAACCAGCTCAGCGGGGTAAAGGTATTTGATCCATTGTAGTCAATGCGGTGGACAAACCAAAGAACGCCTGCGGCGTGGGTCACACGGTCAGGCCGGGAGTGCTCCTGGGGCCGCGGGCGGCTACTTCTCCGAGCCAGGAATCCAGCAGCTGTCCACCACGCCGGAAACGGACAATGACTCTGTGCGCACTACGGCACGGTGGACCGTCGTTCGTCCGCCGTCGGGGGTGGCTTCGGCCGGGTTCGGTCCGATATCGACCACTTTCCAGCCGACCACGGCAAATTTTGCGTCCAGCGCCTTAACCGCGCATTTGGCACTGGTTCCGGGATCCTTGGTGACCTGGAAATCGATCTCCGCCTGCGTGGCGTCCGTCGTGCTGTAGCCGATGTCCTTGAATGACACGGTCTCCGCGTTCAGGGAAGTGGAGATCCACGCCATGAAGCCCATGCCGGCAGCAAGTGCAGCGATTCCGATGTTGCGCTTGGCCTTGCGCGACAGGGCACGCTTTTGGCCCCCGTAACGATTGGCTAGGGTGGTAGTTGCCGGCGTCGAAATGGCCGGCCGATCCTCGGAAGTCACCGTTCCAGTTTAGTGTGGATCCGAACGGGATAATTCCGCGTCCCTGCAGCCATAAACCCGCAAGCCCAAATTCGAAGAAAGTGAGCCGTTTCAGATGACAGCGTCCGCAAGCCAGTCCAAGCCGCTCCGCCTGCTGGCCGTCCACGCTCACCCTGACGACGAATCGAGCAAGGGTGCGGCCACCATGGCCATGTATGCAGCGGCAGGCGTTGAGGTCATGGTGGCCACCTGCACCGACGGATCCCGGGGCGACATCCAGAACCCGGCAATGGAGCACGAGCCGCACCCCAAACGCGACATGGCCGGCGCCCGCCGCCTGGAAATGGACAATGCCGCCCGTGTGCTGGGAGTCCGCCAGCGCTGGCTTGGTTTTGTGGACTCAGGGCTGCCGGAAGGTGACCCGCTTCCGCCGCTGCCGCCGGGCTGCTTCGCCCTCCAGCCGCTGGAAGTAGCCGCGGCTCCGCTGGTCAGGCTGGTGCGCGACTTCAAGCCGCAGGTGATCCTGAGCTACGACGAAAACGGCGGCTATCCGCATCCGGACCACATCATGGCCCACCGCGTGGCCGTTGAGGCGTTCGAAGCCGCCGGCGATCCGGAACGGTACCAAGGTATCGGCGAACCGTGGTCAGTCAGCAAGCTGTACTACGACCGCGCGTTCAGCCCTGACCGGTTCCGGGCGCTCCACTTTGCGCTCGAAGAGGCGGGCCTGCAGTCGCCCTATGCCGAGCGGCTGGCGGCCTGGCTCGAGGCTGATGCCGAGGGCCACACGCCACCGGCCCCGACGCACCCCACCACCACCCAGGTCGACTGCGGGGACTATTTCGAAGCCCGGGACGATGCGCTCCGTGCCCACCGCACCCAGATTGATCCGCTGGGATTCTTTTTCGCCGTATCCCCGGACATGCAGCGCCGCGCGTGGCCCTGGGAGGATTACAGCCTGATCCAGTCGCGGGTGCCGGTGGAGCTGCCGGAAAAGGATCTCTTCGCCGGACTAAGATAGAACCAAGCCATGTTCTATGCCCTGTAGAAGTCAGGGCCCTCAAGACGCTCCACAGAAGGTCTAACCGTGCATCACTTGCTCCTCGCCCTCGCGACAACTCCGGCGCCCAGCCCCACGCCGTCCCTGCGCCCGGGCCTCTCCGAAGACCAGGTGACGCCGGGCATGTGGGGCTTCATCATGACCGCGTTCTTCGTCCTGGCCACCACGCTGCTGATCGTGGACATGGTGCGGCGCATCCGGCGGGTCCGCTACCGGGCCCAGGTGGAAGAGGAGCGCCTGGCTGCACTGGCTGCCGGAGAGCAGGACATGCCCGAGGTTCCCGGAGCGGACGCGCCGCGAAGCGACGAAGCCGGCACGAGCGATGATGCCGGCACACTCGGGGGCCCGCAGGGCGGCGCCGATCTCCGGACGGAACGCAACGGTGATGAAGGCCGCGGACAACGGTAACGCCCGGCCCGGTGCTGGGAACGCTGCGGACAACGGTAACGCCCGGCCCGGAGCTGCCAACGCCCGGCCCGGAGCTGCCAATGCCCTGGCCGGCGAACCTTCCGCCTACCTGAGGCAGCATGCCAGCAATCCTGTCCACTGGCGGCCCTTCGGTGATGAAGCGTTCGGCTTTGCCGCCCAGCGCGACGTTCCCGTGTTCCTGTCCATCGGCTACGCCGCCTGCCACTGGTGCCACGTGATGGCCCACGAGTCCTTCGAAGACCAGGAAACTGCGGACTTCCTCAACGCCAACTTCGTGGCCATCAAGGTGGACAGGGAAGAACGCCCGGATGTAGACGCCGTCTACATGGCCGCAACCCAGGCAATCAGCGGTGAAGGCGGCTGGCCGATGTCCGTCTTCCTGACTCCGGACGGACGCGCCTTCCATGCCGGAACATATTTCCCGCCCCGGCCCATGCCCGGCCGGCCTTCTTTCCGCCAGGTCCTCGAGGCGGTCCGCGAAGCCTGGCTGGAGCGGCGCGAGGCCGTAGAACACAACGCAGAGACCCTGGCCCGCGGAATGGCGGAAACGCAGCTTGCGGCCGCCGTCCAACTGGCCGGATCGCCGGACCCCGTGGACGCCGGGCTGCTCTCCGAAGCGGTCCGCGTCCTGGCCCGCTCTGAAGACCCGCACGACGGCGGATTCGGCACCGCGCCGAAATTCCCGCCGTCGCCCGTGCTGGAATTCCTGGTCCGGCACGCCGCGGTGGCCTCCGACACCGCCGATGCCGCGAGGGACATGGCAGGCCGGACGCTGGCAGCGATGTCCCGGTCCGCGCTGTTCGACCAGCTGGACGGCGGTTTTGCACGGTACTCCGTGACGCGCGACTGGTCCGTGCCGCACTTCGAAAAGATGCTCTACGACAACGCCCAGTTGCTGCGTGCCTTCGTTCACTGGGTCCGGCTCGGAGGCAACGCGGTGTACACCGCGGAGGAGGCCGCGGACGCCGCAACGCGCACCGCGGACTGGATGATCGCGTCGCTGGGCCTCGCCGGTCCTGGAGACGGTACAGGAGGGGGTTCAGGTCGGGCTGAGGCGTTTGCCTCGTCGCTGGATGCGGACACTGTGGTGGACGGCCAACACCTCGAAGGCGCCAGCTACCTCTGGACCCCCGCGGAACTGCTGGACATCCTGGGGCCTGAGGACGGTCCCGCTGTGGCGCGGCTGCTGAATGTTGCTTCCGGGGGCACCGTGACGAAGGCAGCTTCGCCGCTGCATCCGGGCCGCAGGCTCGACGGCGCCGAGCACCTCCTGTGGGACCGTGCGCGGCCGCGGCTGCTGGCGGCGCGTTCGGGCCGCCCCCAGCCCGCCAGGGACGACAAAGTGGTGGCCGGCTGGAACGGCCTGGCCGTCGCTGCGCTTGCTGAAGCGGGGGCCGTCCTCGGCCGGCCCGACCTGACGGCTGCTGCAGCGCGGACAGCCGCCTACCTTGAACGGATCCACTGGACCGACGGCACCCTGATGCGGGTGTCGCATGCCGGCGTGGCCCGCGGGATCGGCGGCCTGCTCGAAGACTATGCCTTCTGCGTAGACGGGTTCCTGACCCTCCACGGCGTCACGGGCAATACCCGGTGGTACCTGCTGGCCGAGGACATCCTGTTGGCTGCCTGCCTGCGGTTCGCCGCGGACGGAACGCTGGTGGACACCGCCCGTGAATCGTCCCAGGTGTTCAACGCGCAGGGGCAGCGGGAAGGCCTGGAGCCCTTTGACAACGCCACGCCGAGCGGTGCGGCAGCGTTCGCAGGCGCGCTGCTGAGCTATGCAGCGCTGTCCGGTTCCAGCGACCACCGGATCATGGCCGGCAATATCCTTTCGCTGCTGCCCCCGCTGGCAACCCGGGCGCCCCGGGCGGCAGGCTGGCTGCTGGCCACGGCACAGGCTGCGCTGGCCGGCCCGGTGGAGGCCGCCGTCGTCGGGCCTGACGGTCCGGCGCGTGCGGAACTACACCACGCACTGCTGCTGTCCGCCAGCCCGGGGCTGGTTGTGGCCGTGGCGTCCGACGCCGGGATCCCGGCTGCCGTTGGTGCCGCGGGCGCTGGTGCCGCGGGCGCTGGTGCCGCGCCTGCCGTGCCGCTGCTGGACGGCAGGACGGCGGCGCCTGACGGCTCAGCGCAAGTGTTCCTCTGCCGCGGGATGGTGTGCGAGCGTCCGGTGGGTTCCGTGGCCGAACTTCTGGAGCGACTGGCTACGATGGCCGGATGACTTCTTTGCCGCACCCGCAGTCCGTGGCTGCCGGGGTCCGGCGGGCCTTTGACCTTGTCATTTTCGACTGTGACGGTGTCCTGGTGGACTCCGAGTCCATCGCCATCCGGGTTGCCCAGCGGGTCCTCGCAGATCTCGGCTGGGAGCTTGACCTCGACGAGATGGTGGAGCGCTTCGTTGGCAAGTCCGAGGCGCACTTCGTGGCGGAGACGGAGCGGCGCCTGGGCGTCAGGCTGGACGCGGACCCGCTCGGGCAGACAGGGCTGCTGCCAACGTTTGAAGGACGCATCTTCAGCGCCTCGGAGGTTGACCGCGGAAAGCCGGCCCCGGATCTGTTCCTTCATGCTGCGCGGACGCTCGGTGTGGAACCGGCCGGATGCGCCGTGGTGGAGGACAGCCTCTACGGAGTCCAGGCGGCCCGGGCGGCCGGCATGCATGTCTTCGCCTTTGGTGGGGGAGTGACGCCGGCGGCCAGGCTGGCGGGTCCGGGCACCACGGTTTTCCGGCACATGAGGGAGCTGCCGGACCTCATCGCTGTCGGCAGGCCCTAGGCAGGCCTGCCGAGCACCGCGATGGCGATGGCGATGAAGTGCGCGGCAAAAGCGAACACGGTGAAAGCGTGGAAGAGCTCGTGGAAGCCAAAGTGCTGGTAGCTGAAGTTCGGCTTCTTGAGGGCGTAAAAGACGGCGCCGGCGATGTAGAGGGCGCCGCCGACGCAGATGAGGACTGCCGAGGCGACACTGGCCGCGAAAAAGTCCGGCAGGTAGAACAGGGAGCCGCAGCCCAGGGCTATGTAGATGGGCACGTAGAGCCAGCGCGGTGCATCGGTCCAGAGCAGCCGGAAGAGAACACCCAGGATCGCGCCGGACCAGATGACCCATAGCAGCACCACTGCCTTGGGCCGTTCCAGCAGCGCCCACGCCAGCGGCGTGTAGCTGCCGGCGATCACCAGCATGATGTTGGTGTGGTCGAGGCGCTTCAGGACGATCTTGACTCCCGGTGTCCAGTTCCCGCGGTGGTACACGGCACTGATGCCGAAGAGCAGTACTCCTGTCACGGCGTAGACGGCCGAAGCGATCTTGAGGTCGGTGGTGGGGGCCAGCAGGATCAGGACCAGCCCCGCGGCAAAGGCCAGCGGGGCGGTGACGGTATGGATCCAGCCGCGCCACTTGGGCTTGATCGTCAGGAGCTCCGCGATGCGGACTGCGGCCTCGTCCATCGGGCCCGATTTCCGGCCGCGGCCTGCTCCCGCATCCGGTTGGGGAGTTTTGCTTTCCATTGCTCAAGAATAAACTACGTTCCAGTAAGTTACTGATGAGTAACCAGTGGATGGGCCGGAGTCGGAAGTCCTCGTGCACCCCGCCGCCGTTGCGGGCGGGTAGCCTAGGAATGCACTGCCGTCGTACATCAAGGAAGTCAGGTGAGTCTCCGGATGGAGTTGCCCGGGATCCTCTATGGCTTCTACGAACGCAGGCTCCTGCGCTCGCTGGACAAGGACCGCATCCCCAAACACATCGGCGTGATGGTGGACGGCAACCGCCGCTGGGCCAAACAGTTCAACGCGCCCACCAGCCAGGGGCACCAGGCGGGCGCGGACAAAATCCATGAGTTCCTCGGCTGGTGCCAGGAACTCGGCGTCAAAGTGGTCACGCTGTACATGCTCTCCACCGACAACATGAGCCGCTCCGGTGAAGAACTGGACCTGCTGATGGGCATCATTGCGAACACCCTGGACCGGCTGGACGAGGACGAGGACATCTCCGTCCACGCCATGGGTGCGCCGGAGTTGCTTCCCGATTACCTGGCCGAACGGCTCAACAACCTGACGGCGCGGACGCCGGCCCATGAAAAACTCCATGTCAACGTGGCAGTGGGCTACGGCGGACGCCGCGAAATCGTGGACGCCGTCCGTGAGCTCCTGCATGACGCCGTGGCCGGGGGCAAGGACATCGGCAAGCTGGCGGACGACCTCACGGTCGACGACATCTCGCGGTTCCTGTACACCCGCGGACAGCCGGACCCGGACCTGGTGATCCGCACATCGGGTGAGCAGCGGCTGTCCGGTTTCCTGATGTGGCAGAGCGCCTACAGCGAGTTCTACTTCTGCGAGGCGCTCTGGCCCGCCTTCCGCAAGGTGGACTTCCTGCGGGCATTGCGCGATTACGCCGGCCGGCAGCGGCGCTTCGGCTCCTGAAGCCCCGCGCCTGCAGCCCGGCTGGAAGCCCGGACACCTGGAACGGCGCCCGCTCAGGGCCGGTTCACGCGGAATTCACGTGATCGCAACAAGAATCGCCGCGAAATAGTTTGGGAAACAAAGCGGCGGGGAATTACGTTGAATCCATTAGCAGGCACACTGCCCGCTAATCGGGGAGGCCAGTACATGGAGCGAACTTTCGCACCGGATGTATGGGAGGCCGGAACCGGCCTCGTGGCCGCTCCGCCTCACCTATAAATAATCCGGGCGTGCGCCCCGGGGCTGGAGTCGATGTGGCTATTTCTGAACACCTGCCCGACGTCATTTCCGACCAGGGAGAGAAAGCTACCTCTCGCACCGCGCGAGCCACCTCACAGACCGGTGCAGCGAACTATGACGCTGCGGCCGGTCTTGCTGTATCCGGCGGCAGTGCTGCGGCGGATGACACCTTGTGGAGCTTTGTCATCGACACCTCGGTGTTGCTCTCGGACCCCCGCGCCCTGCTGCGGTTCGCGGAGCACGAAGTCATTGTGCCGATCGTGGTCATCACGGAGCTTGAGGGCAAGAGGCACGACCCCGAACTGGGCTACTTCGCCCGCAAGGCCCTCCGCCTCCTGGACGACCTCCGGGTCCAGCACGGCGGACTTGACCGGCCCATCCCGCTGGGCGACGACGGCGGCACGCTGATGGTGGAAATGAACCATATCTCCACCGAGGTGCTCCCCGCCGGGTTCCGTGGAGGGGACAACGACAGCCGCATCCTCGCCGTCGCGAAGAACCTCGCCAACGAGGGCCGTAACGTCACGGTGGTGTCCAAGGACCTGCCGATGCGCGTCAAGGCATCCGCCATGGGGCTCCTCGCCGACGAGTACCGCAACGAACTCGTGAAGGACTCCGGCTGGACCGGCATGGCCGAAGTGGAGGCAAGCGAGGAGGACGTCTCCACCCTGTACGGCCACGAGCCCGTCTTTATCCCGGCCGCAGCAGAGTTGCCCGTCAACACCGGACTGGTGCTGCTCTCAAACCGGGGCTCCGCCCTGGGACGGGTGGGGGCGGACAAGCAGGTCCGCCTGGTCAAGGGGGACCGGGACGTCTTCGGACTCCACGGACGTTCCGCGGAGCAGCGGCTGGCGATTGACATGCTGATGGATCCTTCCGTGGGCATCGTGTCGATCGGCGGCCGGGCCGGCACAGGCAAGTCGGCGCTGGCACTCTGCGCGGGCCTCGAAGCCGTGCTGGAACGCCGCGAACACCGCAAGGTGATCGTCTTCCGGCCGCTCTACGCGGTGGGCGGGCAGGAGCTCGGCTACCTGCCGGGATCCGAAGCGGAGAAAATGAACCCCTGGGCGCAGGCCGTCTTTGACACCCTCGGAGCCCTGGTCAGCCAGGAGGTCGTCGAGGAAGTCATGGACCGCGGCATGCTCGAAGTCATGCCGCTGACCCATATCCGCGGCCGCTCGCTCCACGATGCGTTCGTGATCGTCGATGAGGCGCAGTCCCTGGAAAAGAACGTCCTCCTGACGGTAATGAGCCGGATCGGCCAGAACTCGAAGATCGTCCTGACCCACGATGTCGCCCAGCGCGACAACCTCCGGGTGGGCCGGCACGACGGCGTTGCCGCCGTCGTCGAAACCCTCAAGGGACACCCGCTCTTCGGGCACATCACCCTCACCCGCTCGGAGCGCTCGCCGATCGCGGCACTCGTCACCGAACTGCTGGAAGGGGCGGAAATCTAGGCGCAATGCTGAGTGAAGGGCCGTTGCCGGGTTGCCCGGCCACGGCCCTTCGCCGTCGCTTAGACACAGCGCATAGGGACCCGCTTCGGTCGCTGGGCGACCTCCGGGGTCCGATGCGCCGCGATGCGCTCCTACGCGAAGGACCGCGACCGGGCAGGTGGGCGTGTCGCTCAGGCACTCAGCCGTTAGAGTCCCAAGAACTTGGCCGTGGCTTCGTGGCCTTGCACCTTCAGCGTCCAGTCGGGGCGTTTGAAGGTTGCCGGGGTGACTCGGACCTTCTGGACCTCCTCCAGCTTGCCTCCCCAGGAGGCCCTGGTGACGCCGTTCAGTTCGTAGCCGAGGGAGCGGGAGACGCCCAGGGATTTTTCGTTCCAGGCGGCTGCCTCGGACTCCGCGACATCCGCTTTCAGGTGATCGAAGGCATAGCTCACGACGGCGGCCCGCATCTCCTTGCCGAAGCCCTTGCCCTGCGCCGCTTTCGTGAGCCAGGAACCGGTGGTGACCGTCTTGAGCGTCGCGAAATCCTTGGCCTCGATGTCCTGGCAGCCGATGAACCCGCCGTCGTGCCAGATGCCGAGCAGGAGCGTCCAGGCTTCAGGGGAGACGCCGGCCCGGCATCGCCAGTACCACTGCGCCATGTTGGGGCCCAGCTCCTGGGCAGGGGATTCTGCCCAGGGCCTGCTGAACGGACTGTGGCCGGGATCGTGGATGCCGCTCAGCGCCGCCTGCACCGCGGCCGGGATGTCCTCATCACGAATGGGCCGGAGGGCAAGGCGGGGCGTGGTCAGGGTGAGGGCGAACGGGGGCCAGAAGGTGGCGGGCTCAGTCATCAGGGAAGCTTAGCCGTGGGGCCCGTGCGCAGCCAGTCACACGCCCCGCGAGATGTCCCAGCTGATGTGGCGGCGCACGTCGGTGAGGTTCATGGATTCTGCGAGGAACAGGTCATCAAGCATGTACTCATCCACGCCGAGGATCCTGAGCCAATGGCCAAGACCTGCCCATTCGTTCTCCAGCGAGCGGCTTAGCACGCAGACACCGGTGCCGACATCGATGCGGATCAGGTTCCGTCCCGGTCCGCACAGCGGCGCCAAGGGGTCCGAGGGCCGGTAGGCGGCATTGGGAGTCACGACGGCTTCCAGAGCGGGGCGGCCCTGATGGTCCACCTCGGTGATGGGGCCGAGCTCCACGGCGTTGGTGTTCGGGAATTCGATGGGAACGGGGGCGTTGCCTGCCAGCTCCACCGGATCCAGCGCTGCGGCAAAGCGGCCGTTTCCGAAGCACGGTTCGCCGTAGGCGGCCTCCGGGCGGCGCCGGACCAGCCCGCCGTCGTCATACACGGGGGTGACCAGCTGCGGCGGCAGGAGCCACGACTTCCTGGTGGAGCTGACGTAGAAGCCGTCTTTGGAGTCGTTGATGCCGGTGGTGCTGTGCAGTACCACGCCGGCCGAGGACTCCAGGCGGAGGGCGCCGGGCCGGCGCAGCCACGCACGAACGGTGTTGTCCGGGTCCGGGTTTTCGGCGCCCGGATCTGCGGTGCCGGGGTTTGAGGGGTCCGGAACGGGGCGGTCCACATACTCAAAACGGAGGCTCTGCCACTTCCAGGGAGAGGAACGGCACAGGTTCCGGAACTTTGCGGCCATGTCCGGCGGTCTGGTCTGTTGACCGGCTTCCCCCTGGCGCCTCGCGTCCCATGTCGACATATCCACAGTTTACGCGCGGGCTCCACGGCGGGTCGGGAAAATCCAGTAGCATCCGAGAGTGATCCAACGACTGGGCGAACTTTGGCAATCCACCCCGCTGGGGTTCTGGCTGGTGCTGGCCGCCTGTGCCTACTACGGAGTGATGGCGGTGCGGCTTACGGTCATCGACGTCAGGCACCACCTGCTGCCGAACAGGATTGTGTTCCCGTCCTACGCCGTGGGCGGCGTGCTCCTGCTGGCGGCGGTTGTCGCCGTCCTCGCCGCCGGTGCAGACGCCTCGGCAGTGCCCGACGGCGCCGCCCGGCTTTTCGGGCTCCCGGGCGGACGCATCCTTGCCGGGGGAGCCGTGCTGTGGCTGTTCTACTTCATCCTGCGCATGGTTTATCCGCCCGGGATGGGATTCGGCGACGTGAAACTTGCGGGTGTGCTGGGCCTGTACCTCGGCTACCTCGGCTGGGGACACGTGTTCGCCGGAACCTTCGCCGCCTTCCTCCTGGGCGGTCTCTGGAGCCTGGGCCTGCTGGCTGCCCGCCGCGGCACCCTCAAATCGGACATCCCCTTCGGCCCGTTTATGCTGGCAGGCACGGCCGCAGCCATGCTGCTCCTGCCTGCGGCCTGAGGGCTGCGCAAGCGTTGCTGCCGCTAGGCTGAAGGGATGCCAGCACCTGAATTCGTCCTCAAGCTTCGCGAAAAAATCGGCCATGATCCGTTATGGATTCCCGCGGTTCGCGGGGTGGTCTTCAACGACGACGGCCACGTCCTGCTGGGCCAGCGCTCTGACAACGGACGGTGGGCGCTGATCTCGGGCATGCTAGAGCCGGGGGAACACCCTGCTCCCGGACTCGTGCGGGAGATCTTCGAGGAGACAGCCGTCGTGGCCGAAACGGAGCGCATGGTGTCGGTCGGCGTCGTCGGTCCGGTCACCTTCCCCAACGGCGACGTGTGCGACTTCCTGGATATTGTGTTCCGCTGCCGCCATGTGTCCGGTGAAGCACGCGTGAACGACGACGAGTCCCTCGCCGTCGGCTGGTTTCCGCTGGAGGGACTTCCGGACATCAGGCCCGGCGACCTCGAGTGCATCCGGCGGGCGCTGCTGCCCGAGGACGCCGTCCACTACGAACCCGGAGGGACTCCCTGATGAGGGAGTCCCTCCAGCGCGGCTTCCTAGACTGAGGCGGACTGGCGTTCAGCCTCGAGGCGTTCTGCCTCCTCGCCACCCACAGCCTCGCCCCGGGCCACCATTCCGGCGGTGTCGGAGAGCGGGATCTGCTTCAGGGTCAGCGCGAGGATCAGCGCAATCCCGAGGAACGGCAGCAGGTACCAGAACACCGGCGCCAGCGAATCTGCGTAGGCGTTCACGATGGCGTCCCGGAGCTGTTCCGGGAGCTGGCTCAGGGCCTGCGGATCGAGGGTCTGGGTGGACTGCGCCGCCTGGTCGGCGGAGGCGCCGGCCCCGGTGAACGCCTTGGTCAGGGCCTCGGCAAGCCGGGAGGTGAAGATGGATCCGAACACGGCCACGCCCAGCGATGCACCCACTTCGCGGAAGTAGTTGTTCGTGCTGGTGGCCGTGCCGATCTGCTCCGCGGGCACGGAGTTCTGCACCACCAGGACAATCACCTGCATGATGGAGCCCAGGCCGGCGCCGAAAACGAAGAGCTGGACGCAGATGACCCAAATGGGCGTGTCCGCCGTGAGCGTGGTCAGCCACAGCATGGCTGCCATGGTGAGGGCGGCGCCCATGATCGGGAACATCTTGTACTTGCCGGTCTTGGAGATCCGGATGCCCGAGTAGATGGCCATGCCCATCAGGCCCGCCATCATGGGCAGCATCAGCAGGCCGGATTCCGCGGCGGAGGTCCCGGAGGACATCTGCAGGAACGTCGGGACAAACGCGATGGCGGCGAACATGCCCAGGCCCAGGGTGAAGCCGATGGCAGTCGAGTTCACAAAGATGCGGTTCTTGAACAGGCCCAGCGGGATGATGGGATCCTCGGCGCGGCGTTCCACCATCACAAAGGCGGCAGCGGCCACCACCAGCCCGGCGCCGAATGCCCAGGTCAGCGGCGAATCCCAGCCCTCGTCTTTCTTGCCGCCGAAGTCCGTGAAGAAGATCAGGCAGGTGGTTGCGGCAGAGAGCAACAGCACGCCTGGGATGTCGATCCGCTTTTCGGCCTTCTTGTTCGGCAGCGTCAGGGTGAACCACGCAATGGCGAAGGCCGCAATGCCGATGGGGATGTTGATGTAGAAGGCCCATTCCCAGGTGAGGTGGTCCACAAAGTAGCCGCCCAGCAGCGGGCCGGCGACGGCGGAGAGGCCGAAGATGGCGCCCAGCGGGCCCATGTACTTGCCGCGGTCCTTGGCAGGGACGATGTCCGCGATGATGGCCTGCGAGAGGATCATGAGTCCGCCGCCGCCCAGGCCCTGGATGGCACGGAAGACCACGAAGCCCCAGAAGTCGGTGGCGAAGGCGCAGCCGACGGAAGCGAGGGTGAACAGGGCAATGGCCACGAGGAACAGGTTGCGGCGGCCCAGCACGTCACCGAACTTGCCGTAAATGGGCATGACGATGGTGGTGGCCAGCAGGTAGGCGGTGGTGATCCAGGCCTGGTGTTCCACTCCGCCGAGCTTCCCCACGATGGTGGGCATGGCGGTGGAGACGATGGTCTGGTCAAGGCTGGAAAGCAGCATGCCGGCGATGAGGGCGGAAAAAATGATCCAGATGCGTTTCTGGGTGAGCAGCAGCGGCTCGGCTGCCTTGGGACTGACGGCGGTGCTCATGGGCGTCCTTCTGCAGGTACGGGTTCTTCAAAGTGGAGGGAAAAGAGCTGGCGGGCGGCTGCGACGTTCTCCAGCAACAGTTCCTGGTAAGGGCGGGTGTTGCCATCGGAGAAATAGGCCATGCTGCTCTTGCGGGCGATATTGCCCAGCAGGACAACGGCCATCTGGACCACCGGGTGGTCAGGCTCCACACCTTCGCGGATGGCCAGGACGCGGGCGAACTCCGCCTCGCGTTCCTCAGTGGCGCCGATGATCCTCAGCATGAGCTGGGGTTCCTTTTTGATGACCCCGATCAGCTGCCGGGTTTCCTCTTCGGAGGCGGCCATGTTTTCGGATAGCTTCAACGAGAGTTCGATGAGGTCCTGGAACAGCGTGGCGGAGATTTCGCCGGGCACGGAGGACTCGCCGCCGCGGATGAAGCCGGCGATGACGTCGCCGGGAATTTCGTCGTCCACGTGACCAAGGATGGCGTCTTCCTTCGTGGGGAAGTAGTTGAAGAACGTGCGGCGTGAGATATCCGTCTGCTCGCAGACTTCTTCAACGGTGTAGCCGTTGAGCCCGCGTTCGGCGGTCAGCTTGCGCGCGACGGCGGTGATCGCCGCACGCGTTGCGGCCCGCTTGCGTTCGCGGAGCCCGCCGTCGTACGTCTTGGAAACTATGCCTTGTGCGGCGGGCGGGTCATGGACATAACGTCCAGGGCGGTGTCCAGCTGCTCTTCGGTCAGCTCGCCGCGCTCCAGGAAGCCCATGGCGACGACGGTCTCGCGGATGGTGAGGCCCTCGGCGACAGCCTTCTTGGCGATTTTGGCGGCGTTCTCATAGCCGATGAACTTGTTCAGCGGGGTGACGATGGACGGCGAGGCCTCGGCGAGGAAACGGGCGCGCTCCACGTTGGCGGTAATGCCGTCGATCATCTTGTCGGCCATGACGCGGCTGGTGTTGGCCAGCAGTCGGACGGATTCGAGCAGGTTGGCGGCCATGACGGGGATGCCCACGTTCAGCTCGAAGGCGCCGTTGGTGCCGGACCAGGCGATGGCAGTGTCGTTGCCGATGACCTGGGCGCAGACCATGATGGACGCCTCGCAGATGACGGGGTTGACCTTGCCCGGCATGATCGAGGAGCCCGGCTGCAGGTCCGGGATGGCGATTTCGCCGAGCCCGGTGTTGGGGCCCGAGCCCATCCAGCGGAGGTCGTTGTTGATCTTCATGAAGGAGATCGCGATGTTGCGCAGCTGGCTGGAGGCTTCGATGAGGCCGTCGCGGTTGGCTTGGGCTTCGAAGTGGTCGCGGGCCTCGGTCAGGGGCAGGCCCGTGTCGGTGGCCAGCAGTTCGATGACGCGCTCCGGGAAGCCGGCCGGCGTGTTGATTCCGGTGCCTACGGCGGTTCCGCCGAGGGGAACTTCGGCCACGCGGGGGAGCGAGGCGTTGATGCGCTCGATGCCGTAGCGGACCTGTGCTGCGTAGCCGCCGAACTCCTGGCCCAGCGTCACCGGCGTGGCATCCATGAGGTGCGTGCGGCCGGACTTCACGACGTCCTTGAACTCGACGGACTTGCGGTCCAGCGAGTCGGCCAGGTAGCCGAGGGCCGGGATGAGGTCGTTGATCAGCGCGGAGGTCGCGGCGACGTGGACGGAGGTGGGGAAAACGTCGTTGGAGGACTGCGAAGCGTTGACGTGGTCGTTCGGGTGGACAACTTTGTCGCTTCCGGCGGCCTTGAGTGCGCGGGTGGCAAGCTCGGCGATGACCTCGTTGGTGTTCATGTTGGAGGACGTGCCGGAGCCGGTCTGGAAGACGTCGATGGGGAAGTCGCCGTCGTACTTCCCGGCAGCAACCTCATCGGCGGCGTCCGCGATCGCCTTGGCCAGCTCGCCGTCGAGCACTCCAAGTTCTGCGTTGGCCTGGGCTGCAGCCTTCTTGACCCGTGCGAGGGCCTCGATGTGCGCGCGTTCCAGGGTTTTGCCGGAAATGGGGAAGTTTTCAACTGCACGCTGCGTCTGGGCACGGTACAGGGCGTTCACGGGGACGCGGACTTCGCCCATCGTGTCATGTTCAATGCGGAATTCTTCAGTGGAAGTCATGGGGCTAGCTTAGGGCGATTGGCGGCCTTGGCTGAAACCGTGAAGCGCTTGAGTCGGGCGGCGGGCGGACGCCCGCACAACGGGGACTTAGAGTTCGCCGATGCCCGAAACGAGGTCCGCCCGGCCCTCTTTGAGGCTGTAGGAGAGGCCGATCACCGCTGCGCGTCCGGTTTCAATTGCGCTGGAAATCACACGGGAGCTGTCCACGAGCCGCTGTGAGGTCTGCTTGACGTGCTCCACCACCATGTCGTTGACTTCGGTTTCGTTGTTGCGTAACGAGGTCAGCACAGACGGCGTGATCCGCTCCACGAGGTCGCGGATGAATCCCACGGGCATCTTGCCTGTCTCGACGGCGTCCTTGGTGGCACTGACTGCGCCGCAGCTGTCATGGCCAAGGACCACGATCAGCGGCACACCCAGCACACCGATGCTGTACTCCAGTGAGCCCAGCACGGCGTCGTCGATGACCTGCCCGGCCGTGCGGACAACGAACGCGTCGCCCAGGCCGAGGTCGAAGATGATTTCAGCGGCGAGGCGGGAATCCGAGCAGCCGAAGATCACCGCGAACGGATGCTGGTTCTCCACCAGCGAGGAACGGCGTGATGCGTCCTGGTTGGGGTGGGAGGATTCTCCGGCGACAAAGCGTTCATTTCCTTCGCGCAGTCGTCGCCAAGCCAGCGCGGGAGTCAAGTAAGTAGCCACGGGGCCACTTTACGGTGAAGGTGTGGCCGAGGGTGAAACCGTGGCGGCAGCGTTACTTTCCATGGACTTCACGACGGCGTCCGCCAGGACGGCGAACTCGTCGAGTTGCGCTGTGCCGGTCAGGATGACGGTGGTTCCCTTGTGGACGAGGACCATGCTTCGCTCGCCTTTGCCGGTGTCGCGGAGTTCCCAGTCCAGGCCGCCGGCGTTGCGACTGCCCGTGACCGGGGCATTGTTAGTCTGCTGGAGCAACCAGGTCGGGTTCGCCTGGGCAGTCTGGACGAGGCCGATAAAGGATTCCTTCGGAGTGAGGTATCCGACCTCCCACGTCGGCACGCCGCTGCCGGCGCCGGACTCCCAGCGGGCGTAATTCGGACTGAATGTGTCGCCGGTCTCGGGTGCCACGGGTGTGAATCCCGCCACACCGGCGGCGTTCTGTGCCACGGCGCTGACATTGACATTCGGGCGGTAACCGTCGGTCTTGGGCGACGGGTTCATGAGCACGATGGGGAGGAACGCGGCGACGCTCACCAACAGGGCGATGATCATGCCGATGACTGAGGCATTGGCCCTTTTCGCCGCCGCCGCGCGGATAACAGGCTTCACGACGGGTGCATCGGGGGTGCCGTTGGTGGCCGCGGGGGAGCCCGTGCTGGCCGTTTGGGTGTCGGGGGTGGACTTGTCCTGCGTTTCGCTCACGCTTCTATAGTCGCCCATGTGAATGCCGTTCTCACATTCCTGCAATTCGGAGGTGAGGAAACGCCGGGTATCACGGGCCGGTCATCCCATGACCTTCGGATGCTGCCGCGACTATGATCAGTAACAGAGGAATCACCGTGACGGACTGTACCGGCCGCACGGGTTCAATGATCGCCACTCGAAGAAGAGGTTCACGTGTCACCAGCGCCTATGACCCAGCAGTATTCCACGATTTCGCCGTCGCTTGCCGTAGGCATTGACGAACCGGACCGCAACCTTGCCCTTGAACTTGTGCGCGTCACCGAAGCTGCGGCAATTGCCGGCGGCCACTGGGTTGGCTTCGGCGACAAGAACAAGGCTGACGGCGCAGCAGTCGACGCCATGCGCTCCTTCCTGCAGACCGTCCACTTCAACGGCGTTGTGGTTATCGGTGAAGGCGAGAAGGACGAAGCTCCCATGCTTTTCAATGGCGAGCACGTCGGTGACGGCACTGGCCCCGAGTGTGATGTCGCCGTCGACCCCATTGACGGAACCCGCCTGACCGCCCTGGGCATCAACAACGCCCTCGCCGTCCTCGCCGTCGCAGAGCGCGGCTCCATGTTCGACCCTTCCGCCGTGTTCTACATGGAGAAGCTCGTCACGGGCCCGGAAGCTGCCGACATGGTTGACCTGCGCCTCCCGGTCAAGCAGAACCTGCACTTAATCGCCAAGGCGAAGGGCGTGAAGGTCAACCAGCTGAACGTCATGATCCTGGACCGGGACCGCCACCGCCCGCTCGTGGAGGAAATCCGCGAAGCCGGTGCACGGACCAAGTTCATCATGGACGGCGACGTTGCCGGCGCCATCGCCGCAGCCCGCTCCGGTACCGGCGTGGACGCGCTCATGGGCATCGGCGGGACGCCGGAAGGCATCGTCGCCGCGTGCGCCATCAAATCCCTCGGCGGCGTCATCCAGGGCCGCCTCTGGCCCACGAGCGATGACGAGAAGCAGAAGGCCATCGACGCCGGGCACGACCTCGATCGTGTTCTGTCCACCAATGACCTCGTATCCAGCGACAACTGCTACTTCGCAGCCACGGGCATCACCGACGGCGACCTCCTCCGCGGCGTGCGCTACTCCAAGGACAAGGTCCTGACCCAGTCGATCGTCATGCGGTCCAAGTCCGGCACCATCCGCTTCGTGGACGGCGAGCACCAGGCCAGCAAGTGGGAAGGTTACGCCCGCAAGAGCTAGCCCCTGCTTCACCCGCTTCATTCAGCGCGAACGTACACTTGAGGCCCCCAACCCCGGGGCCTCAAGTGTACGTTCGCGCTTTTGTTTGCCGATCAATACCGCGCGTCATGGCCGCTCTCACCTTCTCGAGCACGAACGGCTTGTCTCCCTCGAGATCCTCCTTGTAGACCCTGACTTCATGCCAGCCCGCCCGCTCTGTCAGGGAATGGCGGCGAAGATCGCTGCCGACTTGGAGCGGATCGGCGTGGTGGCCGCCGTCGTACTGCAATGCGATCCGTTGCTCCGTATAGGCCGCATCCGGCCACACGGCCGGCTGTCCCCAACTGTTCCTGATGACGTAGTTGAGTGCAGGTTCGCCATGGCCGGAGCGGGAGAGGATCAGCCGCATCCGGGTCTCCTGAGGAGAGTCAGCGCCTACACGGATTTCAGAGAGTGCAAGCCTTGCGGTCTTCATTCCGCGCATTCCGGGATGGGCCCCGACCATTCGGCGCAGTTCGGCCAGGGTGCAGAGGCCCTCCTTCGGCCTGGGGAAGTCAGTGCCATGGGCACAGACCAGCGAATCGCCGGCCGCGATGAGGTCATCGACGCTCATCAGCGAGGCGAGGTCGAGCCACGTCCTCGCGGGTGAGGTGACCCGGACGCCGTCGTGCATCACAACTTCCCCAACCTTGAAGGTCAGGCGGTGCCCGACGACGTTGTGCCGCCGCGGTTTGCTGCCGTTCCGTTCCCTGGCCACATGGATCCGCCAGTCCTCCTGCATCCAGGCGGGCAACGCGCACTCCCAGATGCGGCCACCGGAATGATGGGTCAGGACTGAAGTGCTGTCCAGCTCCGTGTATGCCCGGACGCTTGCAGCCGGACCGCGAACTCCCTCAAACGGGACGCGGATGCCACGTGAAGGTATGGCGACGTCGGGTTGCCTCTGCCGCTTTCGGGTCACCCCTAGTGCGCTGGCCGTCGTTGAGGTAAAGGATCCCGTGAGGAGTTCCTTGGGCAGGGACGTTCTGAGCATGCTTCAGTCTGCAACGCCGGGGGCCGGGCCAAGCCGTTATCCACAGGTCGGATTCCCCGGCTATGCGCGAACGGACATTTGAGGCCCCAAAGCTGCCCGTGCGGAGGGCCGCAAGTGTCCGTTCGCGCTCGTGCGGAGGGCCGCAAGTGTCCGTTCGCGCTAAGTTCACGCTCAGTTCGCGTTTGGGTAGAGCACGTGAGCGTTCAGCGTCAGCTGCGGAGTGCGCGGAGCTTTTCGCGGGCCTTCCGGGCGAGCTGGTAGGCGCCGTAGCGGAGCTTCTTCACGGGCAGGTCCCAGGTGCCCGGGTAGGCGATTTCGCGCCCGCCGAAGGACTTCTTGAACGCCGTGAACCCGGCCCACTTGTGGTTCGGCTGATCCTCCGGTGCCACGCCCCACAGGTCGACGTACTTCAGGCCCTTCTCCTTGGCATCCGCCATGAGCGTCACCAACAGCGGAATGCCCGCGCTGAGCTTCCGGTGTGAGTCGTCCAGGGCTGCGTGCGCATAGGTGCGGGTGTCGGCGGAATCGTAGGCCAGAGCTGCGGCGATGGGGCCGCCGTGGCGTTCGGCGATGAACAGCGTGGCCGCGCCCGCAGGCATGAGGGACCGGGCCACCTGGCTGAGGTACTCATCGCTTTGCGGCTTGAATCCGCTCCGCTTTGCCGTCATGTGCAGGAAATTCAACAGCACGCGGATTTCTTCGGGATCCTGCGACGTCCGGAAGGTCACGTCCTTTTTGTGGATGTTCCGGTAGAGGTTCCGGTTGACGGGCTTCATACCGGCCAGGACCTCCTTGAAGTCCCGGTCCAGGTCCACGATCCAGCTCAGCTCGGGCTGCTGGTTGACGGGAGCAGGTCGCAGGCCGCGGCTGCGCAGTACGGTTTCGGATGCCGCGTTTTCAAATCCGGCGCGGACCGGCTCGATCCGGACGAAGGCCGCACCGCACTTGCGTGCCAGTGCCACCAAGGCGGCCAACGCGGCGTCGAATGCTTCGAGTGAATCAGCAATTGGGCCGTATGGGGCGTAAAGCACCTTGCCCGCCGGGTTTTTCTCCTCCACGGCGAGGAAGCTCCAGCCGGGACCCGACCGTTCGTGCACCGTGCGCCCGAGGGAACGCTGGACATCGGCCCACTGCGGGGTCTGCAGGAAGTATTCCACCGGATCAAGCCCCTGCGGCAGTGGTCACGGCGAAGGCCACGGCGGTCCCCGCGGAGCCCGCTGCAGGGTGCACGTTGACCGGCGCCTCCGCGGCCGGAAGGAACGCACTCGCACCGCGGTCCAGATGGAGATCGCCCTTGGGGGAGTCGAGCAGCACGGAGCCGGAGACCACAATGATCACAGCCGCGCCGGACTGTGCCAGCGGGACGGGGCCGCCGTCGGGCTCCAATTCGATCCTTTGCAGCTGGAATTCACGGAACGGGGGCCGGTAGAGTTCCTGGCCCAGCTCGGACATCTCAGCGGCCAGCATTGGCACGCCCACGGACTCGAACTCCACAGTAGCCAGCAGTTCGGGAACGTCCACGAACTTCGGCGTCAGCCCGCCACGGAGCACGTTGTCAGACGACGCCATGACCTCGATGCCGAGGCCGTGCAGGTACGCGTGGACATTGCCGGCCGGCAGGTATACAGCCTCGCCGGGGGCAAGCGAGATCCTGTTCAGCAGCAGCGAGATGAGCACTCCGGGATCGCCGGGGTAGTGGCCGTGCAGGCTGACCACCGTGGACAGCTCGGTCTGGTACGGGGACATCGGCAGCCCGGCCTTGAGTGCTGCCACAAGTTCGCGCACGGCGTGCGAGACGGCGTGGCCGCCGCCGATGAGCCGGGTGAACGCGGCTTTCAGGGCATCGTGTTCCACGGGCGCGGCGAGGTCCTGGGCAACGTCGAGGAACACGTGCGGAACCTCCAGCGACATCACACGCATGGACGCGGCCAGGTGCTCGAAGAGGGCGCGCGTGGACGCGGCCGGACGGAAGCCGCAGAGCGCCTCGAACGGCGTCAGGGCAAAGATCATCTCCGGCTTATGGTTGTCATCTTTGTAGTTCCGCTCCGCCGCGGAACGGTCGACGCCGGCAGCCTCCTCGCGGGCAAAGCCCGCCCGTGCCTGTTCCAGCGTCGGGTGGACCTGCAGCGACAGTGGACTCTCGGCGGCCAGGACCTTGAGGAGGAACGGCAGGCGCGGGCCGAACTCCGCCACGCTGGCGCTTCCCAGGTGGTGGCCCGGATCGGAGCTGATCAGCGCATCCAAAGCCAGCGGACCGCCGTCGGCCGCAAGTGCCACGGACGGCGAATCCGGGTGGGCGCCAACCCACAGTTCCGCTTCCGGACCGCCGGAGGCCTGCCTGCCCAGCAGGCCGGCAATTGCCGTGGTGGAGCCCCAGGCATAAGGCCGGAGAACATTCTTAATTTCGTACAAAGCCTGATGTCCTTTGTCTCAGTGCAGCAGTTGCGGCGGAAGGGGCGTGGGCGCTCAGAGCGGGCGGCACTGGCCGTTCGTGGCCACAAGGTCCCGGATCGCCTGCTCGTTGCCCTCACGCTTGAACTGGTTGAGCATCTCTTCGGTGATCGGCTCGCCGTCGGGGGTGGTGGTCACCGGTGTGAAGTCCGACGACGACGGCGATGGCGCCGGCGTCGTCAGGGGCGCCGCCGGTGCGGCCGCCATCAGACGGCCTGGGGCCGTTCCGGCCTGCACGATGCTGTCCCCTTCGGCGGAATCCCCGGCAGCACCCGCCGACTTTTCGGACTGTGCGGCCAACAGCTGGTCCACCTTCTCGTGGATCTGGTCGAAGTCCGGCACGGTCGAGAACGATGCGTCGAAGTCAGGTGGTCCGATGGTCAGACGGCTGACTTCCTTGCCCTTGGCCTTCATCGCCAGGTCCACAAAGCTGCCGAGCTGGCTGGCGGAAATGTTGGAGTCCACCACCTTCGTGCCCGCATTGGCGATGTCCTCGAACTTGGCGAGCAGCGTTGCCGGGTCCAGCTGCTTCAGCATGGCCTGCTGGACACACTGCTGACGCTGGATGCGGGCGTAATCGTCAACGAATTCGCGGGAGCGTCCGTACCAGAGTGCGTGGTAACCGTCCAGGTGCTGATCGCCGGCCGCAATCCAGCCGGTGGGCATCCCGTGGATGCCGTTGGCCTCATCCACCATGTCGCCGCTGAGCGGCACCCAGCCGCCGGCCTTGATTCTGATGCCGCCCATGGCGTCGATCAGTTTGGCAAAGCCGTCCATGTCCACCAGGACGTAGGCCTGGACGGTGATGCCGAGTGTGCCCGAGACAGCCTCGAGGGTTGCCTGGGCGCCGGGATCGGCGACGCCGGGATAGAGGTCGGCGTGCTCGTTGGTCACTTCGGTGTTGATGGCATTGATGAGGCACTCGTTGCCGCAGTCGTAGCCGTCCGGGTAGATCTGCCGCATCGGCGAGCCTTCGCTGAACTGTGCGTTCTGCAGGTTGCGCGGCACCGAGATGATGGCGGTCTGGCCCGTCTTGGCGTCGACGCTGAGGACGGAGAGGCTGTCCGGACGGCGGCCCGTGCGGTCGTCTCCGGCGTCGCCGCCCATCATCAGGAAGTTGTAGCGGCCGTCCACGGGATCAATGGCCGGTCCGGCGGAGAAGATGCTGCCGATGGCGTTGCGGCTCACATTCAATACGTAGGCCGCGTAGCCCAGCGTGCCGCTGCTGAGCACCATTGCCAACACCAGGGCGACGCCCACGATGGGCCGCATTCCGGGCGCCAGCAGGACCGGCCGGATGAGCCTGAGGGTGTTGACGAACAGCGCGGCCCAGCCTATGGCGAGGGCGATGAGGATGACGATGATCAGGAGTGAAGCCACCGTGTTGGTGAGGATACCAATCAGGAGCGTGCGGTTCACCAGCAGCAGGACCAGTGCCACGATCGCCAGTCCCCATGCGCCCAGCGTCACGCGGAGGGCGATCCTTCCCAATTTGCGGTCGCCGGCCACGATCTGGGCGCTGCCGGGGACGAACAGGGTCAGCAGCAGGAGGACAAACGCGCGTTTGGTCCTCACAGGCGCCGGGGCATTCAACGGATTGCGGACGGGGTCCGTTAGAGCCGGTTGCGGTGCCTTGGGACGGGAGTGGCTGGTGGTCATCTGATTCCTAACGGCTGCCCCGGAGAACGACGTTGCCGTCGGAGAACACTTCGCTCACTTTGTGCCGCAGCGTCGCGCCCTTGCGGGTGGCGACGTCGTTGAGTTCCTGCGCGAACTCGATCAGGTCATCGCGCAGGCGGAGGGCGAGGTCGTCTGTGCCGGAGGCCAGGATGCGGACGGCCAGCAGGCCGGCGTTCCGTGCCCCGGCGATCGACACCGTGGCCACCGGAACTCCGGCGGGCATCTGGACGATGGACAGCAGCGAGTCCATGCCGTCCAGCGTCTTCAGCGGGACGGGGACGCCGATGACCGGCAGCGGGGTGACGGATGCCAGCATGCCGGGCAGGTGGGCCGCGCCGCCGGCTCCGGCGATGATGACGCGCAGTCCCCGCTCGTGGGCTGTCTGGCCGTAGCGGATCATTTCAGTGGGCATCCTGTGGGCCGAGACCACATCGGCTTCGAATGGGATGCCGAACTCGGCCAGGGCCTCGGCTGCGGCTTCCATGACCGGCCAGTCCGAGTCGGAGCCCATCACGAGGCCGACGATCGGCGCCGCGGCGTCGGTTTCAGCCAGGTGGATTGCTGCTGCAGGCGTGCTCATACGGTCTCCTCGGAGTTCCCTGGTGCTGTTCGGGCCGGAGCACGGCCGTCCCTGATGATGTTGGCGACGGTAGTGGCGCGCTGCCGGACGGAATCGACGTCGGAAGCGGCTGCGCCCACCAGGTTGACGTGGCCGATCTTCCTTCCGGGCCGGACGGCTTTGCCGTAGCAGTGGATTTTCGCGGCCGGCTCGCTCGCCATGGCCAGCGGATATGCCGAGAACAGTTCCTGGTTGTCTCCGCCGAGGAAGTTCTTCATCACAACAATCGGCCCCAGGGCGTCGGTGGCGCCGAGCGGGAGGTTCAGTACCGCGCGCAGGTGCTGTTCGAACTGGCTCGTGACGGATCCGTCCTGGGTCCAGTGGCCGGTGTTGTGCGGACGCATGGCGAGTTCATTGATCAGGAAGCCGGACCCGACGCCGGGAGTTTCGAAGAGTTCCACGGCCATGACGCCGGTGACTCCCAGTTCGTTGGCGATGCGGATTGCCGCGTCTTCGGCGGCCGCGGCCACCTCGAGCGGGATGTCCTGGGCGGGGGCGATCACTTCGTCGCATACGCCGTCCACTTGGATCGTGTGGACCACCGGCCAGGCACGGGATTCACCGTTCGGCGTCCTCGCGACGAGTGCGGACAGTTCGCGGCTGAATTCCACCTTGGCCTCGGCCAGCAGGGGAGTCATGGCCGCGAACCAGTCGGCGGTTTCGGGGGCTTCCTCAGCCGAGCCGACCATGCGGACGCCTTTGCCGTCATAGCCGCCGCGGGGCGTCTTCAGCACCACCGGCCAGCCGGTCTGCTCGCCAAAGGCAATCAGGGCATCGACGTCGGCAACGGAGGCCCACGCGGGGTTCGGCAGCTCCAGCCGGTCGATGGCGGCGCGCATCACCAGTTTGTCCTGTGCGTGCACCAGCGCGTCGGGGCCGGGCTGCACGTTGACGCCCGCCTCCTGCAGCGCACGAAGGTGGTCGTTCGGGACGTGTTCGTGATCAAACGTCATGACGTCGAGGCCCTGGGAAAACTCCAGCAGGGCGTCGAGGTCCTTGTAATCACCTACCGGCGACGTCGGCACGGCGGAGACCGCGGACACATCTTCGCCCTCGGCCAGGACGCGTAGTTCAAAGCCCAGGGCCGTTGCGGCGGGGGCCATCATGCGGGCAAGCTGGCCGCCGCCAACTACGCCTATTACTGGAAAAGTCACAAGAACCAGCCTACAGAAGAGCAGGGGAGTTCCGGGCTTCACCACCGTTTCGGCCCGGAATTTGCGTTATTTCGAGCCAGCGGGAGCCTGCGTTGCGTAGCCCGTTCAGACTGTTTCCAGCTAACGGGCTAAAATGGGTACTCGGCCCTATGGCCCGAAATCTCAGACGGCCATGGAGGGTCATGATTTACACACTTGCAGAACGTTTGCGCGGACTCGCCTCGCTTTTTTGGCGTGAGGTGGCCAAGTTCGGCGCCGTCGGCGGTGTCGCATTCGTGATCGACAACGGCCTGACCTACTACCTGATGCACGGCCCGATGACTGACAGCGAGGCCAAGGCACGGTTCGTGGGCGCATCGGTTGCCACGGTCTTTTCCTGGATAGCTAACCGGTTCTGGACGTTCCGCCACCGCCGCCAGGACAATGTGATCCGCGAGTTCTTTATGTTCATCCTGATCAACGGCATCGGTATCGGCATCTCCACCGGCTTCACCGCCCTGGCCAAGTATTCGCTCGGCATCACGGACAAGAACATGCTTTTCCTGGCCGGCGTGGCCGGCATCCTCGTGGCCACCGTGGTGCGTTTCTTCGCCTACCGGTTCCTGGTTTTCAACAAGGAACTGGACGAAGAACCGTCGTTCTCGCACGACCACGAGATCATCGAACTGCACCACCACCAGGACAGGCACGCCGTCCGCGTTCCCGCCGACGAGGTACAGGCCAAGGTGCAGGATCCGGACCTCCCCGCCCCGCCCCGCAGCTAGCTAGGGCCTAGTCTCCCTGCACGCGTTCGTCGTTGAGGAGCTTCTCGGTCACCGAAACGTCGGGGTGGACCAGGACGACTGAACCGCCGTTGTGCCAGGCCCCCAGCGACTGGACAAGGGCCTCCTCGAGGCCCTCGCCTGCCCGGACCAGCAGCCGCACGCCGGTATCGTGCGTGGCGGCGAAGCCTTCGAGCAGTTCTGAGTGCGTATGCGCTGTGCCGGCAGCTGACACTATGGCCCGCTGTGACCCTTCCGGATCCTGATGGGCCATAAAGACGTCGCCGTGCGAACGCACTTCGGCGGCGAAGTCGACGACGCCGGGCGGCAGCTCGCCCGGCCAGCGCATCGCCAGTGCCGGAAGCGGCACTGCAATGACGGCGTCGAACGCGGCACCGCCGCTACCGGCTTCCGGTGACTGGGTGGCGAGGAGCTCTGCGTCACCGGAGTCGAGGACAACTTCCATCCCGAGCTGCCAGGCGGCAAGGGCCAGCACCATCGACTTCCAGTGCGCCGGCAGATCCAGCCGGAGCCGTATCCCGGGCTCGGCATCGAGTTCGTCCTGCAGCAGGTTGCTGGTTTTCGCTACCCAGTTGTCCAGGACCCGGCCGGACAGTTCCACCCGCTCGGAGTCCGGTCCGTACCAGGTCAGTCGGGGAGAGGTGGAGTGGCCGGACCGCAGTGCAGTCATTAAGTCGATTGCGGGGATGCTCATGCCAACATCTTGCCACGGTGCCCGGCGGGGCGGGAGGTGGTGCGCGGGGCCACGGGAACGCGGCCACCCTGAAGGCTGTGTGATTTGCGACACGTAATTTTTGATCACTTTGATTGCCTAAATCACGGTGGACGGAGGATTTCCCGGGATTCCCGGCAAATTCCCAGAAAACTAGTCAGTATGCTGTTGAAATTCCCGTGATGGCGGCGAGTCGTCCGAAAATTCATGGGCGTGGCGTGGCAGCGGATTGGGAACGAAGTTGATTATTATCCCGGCAGCCGCTTGACTCCCAACGACTTACACGCGTGTAATTAGTTATCGAACGCCATTGCGCAGATACGGGCCACACAACCGAGTGTCCAGGTATTCAGTCAGGGGCAGCAACATCAGGAGGGACGCCATAATGGGGCAAGTTGAGCGTATCCATGAAGATGCAGTCGTCGCGGGTCAGGCGTCGGCAAAGTACCGTTCGCGCGGTGTGCCAAGTGATTGGTATGTAGATCCGGCCGATCCGGATGCTGCAGAGCGGTACAACCAAAGCACCAACGATCTGCTGCAGGACCAGGCCACGGCCTTCCTGGCAGCGCATGAAGCACTCCTGGCGGGCAACCCCGACCAGGACAACGATCTGCACGATCCGCCGATGGAACTGCAGACACTCCACTCGGAAACCACCGCACAACCTGTCTGGATCGGGCTACCCTTCGAGCAGAACTTCGACGACGAAGGCGAGCTCGGCTGGCAGACGGACGCATTGTGCGCCCAGACTGATCCGGAGGCATTCTTTCCCGAAAAGGGAGGGTCCACCCGCGACGCCAAGAAAGTATGCGGCGCCTGCAACGTACGCTCGCAGTGCCTGGAATACGCACTGTCGAACGACGAACGCTTTGGCATTTGGGGAGGCCTCTCCGAGCGCGAGCGCCGTCGGCTGAGGAAGCGAGCGGTCTAATTCTTCAAGTAGTACATGTCACCGCCGTTGTGGTCGCCCACAACGGCGGTGACTATCTCCCCAGGACCCTGGCGGCTTTGTCGGAGCAGACCCGACCTGTTGATGCCTTCATCGGCGTCGATACCGGCTCACGGGATAATTCCCTGGCTCTGCTGGACCAGGCGTTCGGCGAGGCCAACGTCACCACTTTCCAGCAGGGGCGGGCCGGGATGGGGGATGCCGTCAAGGCCGGCCTGGCCGCGTTGGCCCCCCGGAACGACGATCCCGGGGACCGTGACCGGACGGCGGCCGACGCCGAATGGATCTGGCTGCTGCACGATGATGCAGCGCCCGCGCCGGAAGCGCTTGCCGAGCTGCTCCATGCCGTGGAGCGGGCACCGTCGGTGACGGTGGCCGGCTGCAAGCAGCTTGACTGGCACGCCAGGCGCCGGCTGATCGACGTCGGACTTTCCACCAGCCGCTGGGCTGAGCGGCTGACCCTCATTGAAGCGGATGAACTCGACCAGGGTCAGTACGACGGCCGCAGCGACACTTTCGCGGTCAACTCCGCCGGCATGCTGGTTCGACGGGACGTCTGGGAGGAACTGGGTGGTTTTGACGCTGCCCTGCCCGGCACCGGGGACGATGTGGACTTCTGCTGGCGCAACCGCCTGGCCGGACACCGTGTGGTGGTGGTGCCCACCGCACGGATGTTCCACGTGTCGCACCGGCCGCACGCATTGGGGAGCGCCAGCGCGGCCCGCAAGGCACAGGTTCACCTGCGCCTCAAGCACACCGTGTGGTGGAAGGTGCCGCTGCACGCGGTGGGGGCACTGCTGGGGAGTCTCTTCAAGCTCGTCCTGAGCATTGCGGTCAAGGATCCCGGCCACGGATTTTCCCAGCTCATGGCGACTTTTGTCGCGCTCGGCCGCCCTGCGGCGGTGATCCGCGGGCGTCGCGAGGCAGCACGGACGCGACGGATCCGCCGCTCGGTCATCAAGGGACTCCAGACCCCGCGGCGCGAAGTCTGGGCACACCGGCGTTCTCTCATTGAAGCTTTGGGCTCCGACGACCAGGACGCGGACTCGGCGCGGACCGATCCGCTGGCCGAACAGCCCAGCGGTGACTCCACGGATGATTTCGCCGCGCTGACCACGTCGGACCGCGGCTGGGTGGGCAACGGCGCCCTGCTGGCCGTGATCCTGACAGCTGCTGCCTCGCTGATTGGGCTTTCGGGGTTGTTCCGTGCCGAAGCCGTCTCCGGTGGTGGCCTTATTCCGGTCTCGTCGAAGGTTTCGGACATCTGGCACCACGCCACCAGCTGGTGGATCGGGCTGGGCGCCGGACTTCCCGGCCACGGCGACCCCTTCGCCCTTCTCCTGTGGGTTCTTGGCATTGCCGGCGGCGGCGATGCCAACAGCGCACTGGCCTGGCTGCTGCTCCTGGCCATGCCCCTCTCCGGCCTCGCTGCCTGGTTTGCAGCCGGCGGCCTGACCACGCGGAGGCGGTTCCGCCTCGTGGCTGCACTCGTGTGGGGCGGGGCGCCCGCCCTGCAGGTTGCTTTGAACCAGGGACGCCTGGGTGCGCTGGTAGCGCACATCATGATTCCGCTCCTCGTGGTGGGCCTGCTACGTGCCACCGGCACTGCCCGGGGCCAGGGGCGCTTTGCGGTCCCCGAGCCGGGGGACCGCCGATTCCTGGAAAAGCCTCCCGCCAAGCCGGGCGTCAACGGGATGCCATCGTGGACCGCCGCAGCTGCGGCCGGCCTGGCGCTGGCCGTGGTGGCAGCGGCGGCGCCGTCGTTGCTGGTTCCGTCCGTCACCGTGGTTGTCCTGGCAGGGATCCTGCTCGGCAGGCGCGGGCGCACTGTTTGGTGGGCGTTGCTGCCGAGTGCAGCGCTTTTCGTTCCCTTCGGGTTCTCCGTCCTCGACCGCCCGCGTGCCCTGCTGGCCGACCCCGGCGTGCCGCTCGGTTTTGATGCCGCGCCGTTATGGCAGCAGGTGCTGGGACAGCCGCTGCATTTTGATGCCGACGGCGGGTTGGCCGGCCTTCCGGTTTTCGACGGATCTGCCGTCCCGTGGGCGCTGCTCCTTGCCCTTCTGGTCGGTTTCCCGGTACTGGCCCTCGCGACGGCGGCATTGTTTGTCCCCGGCAAACGCACCCGCGTTGCCCGTGCCCTGTGGGTGGCTGCGCTGATCATCCTCGCGGGCGGGTGGCTTGCCGGCCACGTCGCCACCGGCGCGAGCGCCGACACCCTGGTCACGCCCTTTACGGGACCTGCCGTGTCTGCGTCCGGATTCCTGCTGCTGGGGGCCGCCCTGATCGGGGCGGACGGTCTGCTTTGCTTCGCAGAGAGGACGGCCGCCGCGCCGGCTGCCCGCCGGATCGCGCTCAAGTCCATGTCCGTCCTTGCCATGGTGTTGCTGGTGGCCGGACCCGTGGCCGGACTGAGCGCCTGGGCGGCCCAGAACCTGTTGCAGTCCGCCTCCTTGGCTGCACCAGCCGGACCTGCCCCTGAGGCCTCGTCAACGGCCCCGTGGGGAACCCCGCGGCAGATTGCTTCCACCTCCGCCCGCACGCTGCCGGCAACGGCCATCGATCGCGGCCAAGGACCGGAGCAGACACGGACGCTGGTTATTGACACGGCCGAGGACGGCAGCTTCAGCGCCTCGATCGTGAGGGGGGCCGGCACCACCCTGGACGGATTGTCCACCATTGCGGCCGCCCGCAACATTATTGGCGACCCTGGCAAGGAATCCGTCAGGGATGACGACGCCGTCACCGCAGCCCTGCGCAGCGTCGTGGCCACAGTGGTCGCCGGCCAGGGCGTTGACCCGCGCCCTGAGCTGGAACGGCTGGGGGCAGGCTTCGTTGTCCTCCGGTCCTCGGACACCGCCGCGCAGCTGACCGCGAGCCGGATGGATGCCGTGCCCGGACTGGTGGCGGTGGGGCAAACAAATGTCGGCTGGCTCTGGCGGATCAGCCCGCTGAACCAGCCCGTCATCGACGCCGCGGATGTCGCCCACCGGGTGCGCATCGTGGATGGTGCCGGAGCCGCGATAGGGCTTCTGCCCTCGGAACTGGAATCGGTTGATGCCGCTGTTCCGGAAGGGCCGGAAGGCCGGCTCGTGGTTCTCGCCGAACGTGCGGATCCGGGATGGTCCGCATGGCTGGACGGCAGGCGCCTGACTTCCACAACGTCCGGCTGGTCCCAGGCGTTCACCCTCCCCGCCCAGGCGGGCCAGCTCACCATCCGCTACGAAAACCCGTGGGCGGTGTGGACCGCCGTTGTCCAAGCCACCGTCATTGGACTGACTGTGCTGCTCGCCATCCCCATGCCCGCCCGCCGGCCGAACACCGGTCTCTCCCGCGATGAAGGCTCCCTGCGTAAGGAACATCAGCATGCATAAGGACGGGAACGACGGCGTGCCGCCGGCACATAAGGAAGACGTCGCCTCCGCCGCCGGACCAACAGCGGGACGACCAGAGGGTTCAGACGCGCCGGCAGGTACCGCGGACCACACGGCTGACCATGCAGGAGGATCCGCCCCCGCGGCAGGCCGCCTGAAGGGATTCAAGGCCCGCGGCAGGGCTGTGCGCGGAACGGTGGCCGGGCTGACCTGGGCAGTGGTGATCGTGGCCGCCGCCGGAAGCCTGGTGGCGGCGGCGTCGATGGGCCCGCAAAGCTCCGGCAGCCGTACGCTCGAAGCACCCTTGGCGGCAGTACCCGCGGGAAGCAGCGTGGGGATCTGCCCCGGCCCCGCCCGCTTGTTGGAGGGCACGCCCGTGGGGACCGACCCACAGTTCAGCCCGGAATCGGCCACCGCCAAGACCCGGGTCAACGGCGCAGTGCTGAGTACCAACGCAGGAGTGCTGCCCGGAAGCAGGCTCGCCGAACTCAACGGGAATCCGCTGGCAGAGATCGCCAAGGATCCCGGCAGCCCTACCGCCGCCACCGCCCCTCCTGCGTTGCTGGCAGGGGTCGTGTCCGAGCGCTCGGTGGATTCCGTCAGCGTCCTGAGTGCGGACGCGGCAGGCAACCAGCAGGCCACGGCCGGCGGCGTGATGAGCTATACCGCCACCGACGGTGACCTGCAGGGCCTGGCCGCGGCCGGCTGCCAGGCACCGTCGAACGACCTGTGGCTTGTAGGGGCGAACACGTCGCTGGGGCGGACCGCTGTACTAAACCTCAGTAACGCCTCCAGCACTCCGGCAACAGTCAGCCTGGACCTGTACGGCGCCGAGGGCCGGATCCAGGCGCCCGGCAGCCGCGGACTCCTGGTTGCGCCGGGAACCACCCGCTCAATCGTGCTGGCCGGACTGGCGCCTGGCCAGGCAAAGCTCAGCATCCACGCCCGGAGCGCCGGCGGACCGGTCACCGCCGTTATCCAGCAAAGTGTCCTGAGGGGGCTGACTCCCGGCGGCGTGGACTTCATTGTGCCCGGCGCGGCACCGGCGACACGGCAGGTCATGTCCGGACTGGACATCCAGGACCCGGCCTCCGCCAAGGCACTCACTGCCAAACAGGGCTTTGCGGACGCCGCTGCGGCGCTGCAGATCGCTGTCCCCGGCCCCGCGGACGCCGTGGTGGAAATCAAGCTGTACAGCCGTGATGGGCAAAAGGCACTGCCGGGCGGCGGCGTAGTGACGGCCAAGGGCGGGTCCGTGACCGAGGTTTCGCTGGCCGGTGTTCCGGCCGGCCAATACACCGTTGCGGCCAGTTCCGACGTGTCGTTCGCCGCTGCGGCGCGCGTCACCCGAGGCCTCAAGTCGGACGGTGCCACGGACTTTGCCTGGTCGCCGTCATCCGCCAGGCTCGGAAGCCAGCACGTGGTGGCCGCGCCGCGTGGTGGAGAACGCTACCTGGTCTTCGGTGCACCCGAAGGCCGGGCCAAGATCACCTACACGCCCATCACAGCTGACGGCAAGGTCCGCACGGCCGCCGCCGCGGACATCGCGGGCGGCACCACCGCAGTCATCAAGGTGCCGGCTGAAGTGGCCGATTCCGCGGTGCTCGGGTACGTCGTATCAGCATCCGGCGATGCGGCGTACGGCACCGTGCTGTTGGAGCAGGACGGGCGCGCGGACATCGGCGCAGTGGCGGTGGCGCCGGGCGCCGCGGGCCAGGAACAAGTCGCGGTGAAGCTCGGCTACTAGCAGCCAGCCAGTGCCGGCGATCAGTACCGGCGCCGGTACACGGGGTCCAGGGTTTCCGGCGCAACCCCGAGCATTTCAGCGGTGCGTTCCACCACGACGTCGTGCACCAGGTCCTGTAGTTCCTCGCGGCTGGAGCAGGCGTTCTCGATGACCCGGCGATAGAGCGTGATCACCGGACCTTCGTCGGCGGTGGCGGGCTCATAAAGACCCATGGGCGCGGGGGAGCGGTCCGCGACCAGCTGTTCCAGGCCCTGCGGGATCTCATCAACAGCAAACCTGACACCGTCCAGCGGCTTTCCCCAGATGTCATGGAGACGCTGGGCGGAGTCCATGACCATCTCGTCGAAGCGGTCCGAACGGGTGCGGTAGCCCGGAAGCGTGGGGAGCATCAGTTCGCCGCGCAGGCCACGCCCATGGCGGTTCCTGCGGCGCTCCCGGAAGCTTTTCCCTCGGACTGTTGGCGCGGGCGCGGCGGTGTCCGCCGGCTGGCCGGATCCCGGGTCAGCCAACCGGACCGTAAAACCCGGAACGTGGTGCGATTGCTGCATACATTGACTCTAAACCCGCCGCCTGAAATACGCGACATAACTAGAAACGCCACACGGACCATCCCGGCAACCTGCGGTACCACAGGACGACACCGCAGGACACTGCGGTCGCAATGCGCGGCACAACGGCCAACGGGGAGTAGTCTGTGATGTCGTGGGTGCTATTCGTCAATGTTCAAGGTCAGCCTGCCGTAACTCTGCGGTGGCCACTTTGACGTACGTCTATGCGGACTCCACAGCCGTCCTGGGGCCCCTGGCCACGTACGCTGAGCCCCATTGTTACGATTTGTGCGAACAGCATGCGGGGTCACTGACAGTGCCGCGGGGCTGGGAAGTACTGCGCCTTGCCATGCCGGCGACCCCGCCGCAGCCGGGGCCAGATGACCTTTTGGCCCTCGCCAACGCCGTCCGCGAGGCGGCCCTGCGACCGTCCGCCGCGGACCCCGCCCCGGGCCAGCGTTCCGCGCATGCGGCGCTCGAGGCCCCGCCGGCTTCGGAAGGCGCCCGACGGGGACACCTGCGCATCCTCCGCGAACCGTCCTGAGCCCGGCCGCCCCGCGAAGCTTGTACGCTGGAAGCTGCAAATCCATCGGCCACCGGCGCCTGCTGCGGCGCCCATCAGGGAGCAGTCACCATGCCAAAGATCAGTCCTGACCTGTTGTCCGTCCTGCGTTGTCCCGTTACCGGCTCAACACTGGTGCAGGAAGGCGATGAACTCGTCTCGACTGCCGCCGGTGCGTCCGGAGAAACGCTGCGCTACGCCATCGAGGACGGCATTCCGCTGCTGCTGCCGCCGGAACTCGTCGCCGCCGCGAACGCTGCGGCATCGGACCAGCATGACGGCGGCCACGGCCCCGTGGTATCAAACCCCGCGGCATCAGACCCTGACGGCGCCGAATAACTTCCCCCGCCGGCCTGAATAACTGCCCGGCCGGCCCATCGCCCTTCCGCTTGGCGCCGAACTTCCCATAGTTCGCCGAACGGACACGGACTTCCGCCGTTCCAGAATCTTCCGGATACAACACAAGGACTCACATGACTTTCGATTACAAGGTTGCTGACATCTCACTGGCTGAGGCCGGCCGCCACCAGATCCGCCTCGCGGAGCACGAGATGCCCGGACTCATGTCCCTGCGCGAAGAGTTCGGCGCCAGCCAGCCGCTCAAGGGCGCCCGGATTGCCGGTTCGCTCCACATGACCGTCCAGACCGCTGTGCTGATCGAAACACTCACCGCTTTGGGCGCCGAGGTCCGCTGGGCTTCCTGCAACATCTTCTCCACCCAGGACGAAGCTGCCGCCGCCGTTGTGGTGGGCAAGGGCACGGTCGAGGACCCGCAGGGCGTCCCCGTCTTCGCCTGGAAGGGCGAGACCCTCGAAGAATACTGGTGGACCGCCGAGCAGATCCTCACCTGGCCCGGCGCGGACAGCAACCCGGACCTCGGTCCGAACATGATCCTTGACGACGGCGGCGACGCCACCATGCTGGTCCACAAGGGCGTCGAGTTCGAAGCCCTCGGGTCCGTTCCGGCGGCAGCAGAGGACGAGTCCGATGAAGGGCGCGTCTTCCTCGACGTCCTGCGTGCTTCGCTCGCAGCGGACGCCGGGAAATGGATCCGCATCGGCTCCCGCCTGCTGGGTGTCACGGAAGAGACCACCACCGGTGTGCACCGTCTGTACCAGCTGGCGGAGCAGGGCAAGCTGCTCTTCCCGGCCATCAACGTCAACGACTCGGTGACCAAGAGCAAGTTCGACAACAAGTACGGCATCCGCCACTCGCTGCCGGACGGCATCAACCGTGCCACCGACGTCCTGATGGGCGGCAAAATCGCCGTCGTCTGCGGTTACGGCGACGTCGGCAAGGGTGCGGCGGAGGCTTTCCGCGGGCAGGGCTCCCGGGTGATCGTCACCGAAATCGATCCGATCTGTGCACTGCAGGCAGCCATGGACGGCTACCAGGTGGCCAAGCTGGAATCGGTCCTCAGCGAGGGCCACATCTTTATCACCACCACCGGCAACAAGGACGTCATCATGGCCGAGCACATGGCCGGCATGCGTGACAAGGCCATCGTCGGCAATATCGGCCACTTCGACAACGAGATCGATATGGCCGGACTGGCCCGGATTCCGGGCATCACGAAGGTGGAAATCAAGCCGCAGGTGCACGAGTGGGTATTTGACCAGGGCACGGACGCCGAGAAGTCCATCATCGTCCTGTCAGAAGGCCGGCTCCTGAACCTGGGCAACGCCACCGGCCACCCGTCCTTCGTGATGAGCAACTCGTTCGCGAACCAGACGATCGCGCAGATCGAACTCTTCACCAAGCGGGACCAGCCCGAAGGCGAGCGGGAGTACGAAAAGCAGGTCTACGTGCTGCCGAAAATCCTTGACGAGAAGGTTGCCAGGCTTCACCTGGACGCCCTCGGCGTCGAGTTGACGGAACTGTCCAAGGAACAGGCCGCGTACCTGGACCTGGACGTTGCCGGCCCGTACAAGCCGGATCACTACCGCTACTAAGGGTGCCGCCGCCAAGGCGGCAGCAAGCCCAGGCGGCAGATCAGCAGCATCGCGAAGGGCCCCGGAATGAATTCCGGGGCCCTTCGCCGTGGCCCTCGGGTGCCGGCTACCCGTCAGCTCCAAGGAGCGTGCCCTATGCTGTGCCCATGATGACTGCAAAGGACCCCGCGCTGTGACGGCAAGGGAACGCTGGACCACCGGCCGGAAGGTCTTCCTGCTCGGGGCGCTGTGCCTGCTCGCCGCCGGCGGCGGCGTTTTCGCCGCTGTGGCACCCGGAGCCGCCCGCGCCGCCTTCGAATCCGAAGCGGGCTCCGCCGAGCGGACGACGCCGGGACTCGCGGCGCCCGTGGTGGCGCCTGTACAGCTGGCAGCGTCGCCGGCAGACGGCGCGCAGCAAGTAAATCCGGCAGCCCCCGTATCGCTGAAAGTCACCAACGGAACCGTTGAACGCGTGGCCCTCACGGGCGGCGACGGCGCAGCAATCGAAGGCAGCCTGAACCCGGACGGTACGGGCTGGTCAGCCTCCGGCCCCCTGCAGTTCAACAGCAGCTACACGTACAGCTTCGTGGTGAGCGACGCTGCCGGCCGCAAGACCAACAGCACTCGAACGTTCACCACGGTGTCAACCGCCAACGAGGCGGATGCCGCCGTCTACCCGCTGGACGGCATGAAGGTCGGCGTCGCGCAGCCCCTGCAGATCACCTTCAGCGAACCTGTGCTGAACAAGGACGCGGTGGAAAAAGCCATCAAGGTCTCCTCGACGTCCGGCCAGGTGGGCGAGTTTCACTGGTTCAGCGACAGTATGGTCCGGTACCGGGCAGAGAATTTCTGGGCGGCCAACAGCACGGTCACCATGGACATGCAGCTTTTCGGCGTCGATTTCGGCAACGGTCAGATCGGAAACTTTAATAAGAAGGTCACGGTCCACATCGGCGACAAGAAGGTCGCCGTGGCCGACGCTACCGCGCACACCTTTTCGGTGAGTGTGAATGACAAGCCAGCCGGCTCATGGCCGGCCACCATGGGGGATACCCGGTTCCCTTCGGCCAAGGGCTACCTCGTGTTCATGGAGAAGTACCGGGTGGAGCACATGTCTGCCGCCAGCATCGGACTCAAGCCGGGCGACCCGGCATACTACGGCGAGCTGGACGTCAACTTCGCCACCCGCCTGACACCCAGCGGGGAATTCATCCACCAGGCCACCGACTCCGCAATGCCCTACATCGGTGTCAGCAACCTCTCGCACGGGTGCATCGGACTGGGCCCGGACGGCGCCCAATGGGTCTTCGAGAACATGACCACGGGCGACGTTGTCCAGGTAGTGAATACCGACGGTGAAAACGCCAACTTCGACGACGGATTCGGTGACTGGAACATCCCCTGGGCGCAGTACGCCAATTGATCCGTTCGCCATACGGTAAAATTGTCTGGTCACGGGTGAGTGCTGAACACCTCACTGACGTGCTGGCGAACGTATCAACTGAAGATTCAAGACGGTATTTGGGCTGATCACGGGCCTGTCGGGGGACATGGAGAAGGTCATGACAAAAGTCCACAAACGCAAAACCATGAAAATCCTGGGGATTGCCGCCATCTGCGTTGCGGTCGCTGCGGGCGGCATCGGTGTTGCCACGGCTCCCAGCTGGGCCGAGCCCGTATTCCAGTCGGAGTCTTCCAGCCCGGTCCGCAACGAACCGGGGCTCGCTGCTCCTGTGGTGAAGGCAGTCGAACTGGGTGTGACCCCCACCGACGGCGCCGCTGGAGTCAACCCCGCCGTTGCGCCGTCCGTCAAAGCCGTCAACGGCACCGTGAAGGACGTTGTCCTGACCACTGCCGGCGGTGAGCCTGTCAAGGGCACCCTCAGCGCTGACGGTTCCACCTGGACCGCCCTGGACCCGCTGGAGTTCGACGCCGCCTACGACTACGCCTTTACGATCGTGGACCAGGCGGGCCGCGAAACGAAAAAGACCCAGTCCTTCACCACGGTGGCAACGGCCAACGAGGCCGACGCTGCTGTGTACCCGCAAAACGGTTCCACCGTGGGTTCGGGCCAGCCGATCGAAATTGTCTTCTCCGAGCCGGTCCTGAACAAGGAGGCCATGGAGAAGGCCGTCACCGTCACCTCATCCTCGGGCCAGGCGGTCGCCTGGCGCTGGTACTCGAACCAGCGCGTGCGCATCCGTCCCGAGGCGTTCTGGGCCTCGGGCAGCCAGGTCACGGTGGACCTCAAGCTGTTCGGCGTCGATTTCGGGAACAAGATGGTGGGCAACGTGGACACCAAGGTCAGCTTCAAGGTCGGCCCGCAGCGGGTGGCCATCGTGGACGACGCCACCAAGACCATGAACGTCTACTTTGACGGCCAGCTGGTCCGGACGGCTCCCGTTACCCTGGGCGACGCCGAGTGGCTCTCGCCCACCGGTTACGCCGTGATCATGGAGCAGGAACGCCACTCCAAATTCAACGCCGGAAGCATTGGCCTCAAGCCGGGGGACAAGGGTTACTACCCGCCGCTGACCGTGGAATACGCAAACAGGCTGACGTCGTCCGGCGTCTACGTCCACCAGGCCCTTGAGTCCGCCTGGAGCTACGTCGGCAAGGCCAATGTTTCGCATGGCTGCGTGGGGTTGCTGCCGGCGGATGCTGCGTGGTTCTTCAACAACATGAAGACGGGCGACGTCGTCCAGACCCTCAACACGGGCGCTCCGCCGGTGGAGCCGCTGGAGGGTTACGGCGACTGGAACATTCCCTGGGCGCAGTACGCCAAGCGGTAGTGCAGGCGGCCTACCGGCTGTCCCGGCTGTAAGGGAGCCGGTTCAGCCGTTCTCCCACACCCGTGCTCCGGGCCCTCGCCCGCGTCAGCCGGGCCAGTTCCCGCTCGCGGCGTTCCACCAGCACGGCTGCCAGATACTCTTCCGGACCCGTGCCTGCCGGCGGCGGCGGGGCAACACACGCTGACACCTCAGTGGCGAGGGACACCGCCATGGAAGCGCGCGACGCCGGCGCCATCCGTCCCGACTGGCGGATGAACTGCGCCGAGCGGCGGGCCACCGGGTCCGGTATCCGGCCGATGTCGGCCAGCGCCGCCCAGGACCTCAGGTGCGGAGGCACGAACGGGACGAACGGCGGTTCGGTGGGCACCCGGCGCCGCAGGGAGTAGGTTCCTGCAACCACGTCACCGAGCCGCTTGGATTTGTCATTGAACAACGCGACGGCGATGGCCAGTCCGCCGAACGTCAGGTAGATCTCCAGGAAGCCGATCAGGCCGCGGATCAGCGCGTGGCGGAAGCGGATGGCGCCGCCGTCGTCCCGGACGATCCGGAGCCCGGCAGCCAGCTTCCCCAGCGAGAGGCCCCGGGTGAGGGTTTCCACCGCCACCGGGAGGATCACGAAACAGAAAACCACACTGACCAGCACCAGGGCACGCGCAGCCGCCCCGTCCAGGTCACTGTAGGCAGACGAAATCACCGTCATCATCACGATGAGGAGGACGACGTTCGCAACGACGTCCAGGATCAGCCCCAGCGCCCGCGCAGCGAACGACGCCGGGCGGAGTTCCAAGACAACTGCTTCACCTGTGATGATCGAGCTCAAACCGGGTCCCCGTCCCCTACACGCCGCCTACGGACGCTCACAGTCTAAACCGGGGGCGCTAGGGTAGTGCCGTGGACATCGATGCGTTCTCCGCGGTCAACGGGGATAAGTGGGCGCGGCTTCACGTGCTGGCGTACAAACGGCGCCTGGACGGCAGCGAAGCCGATGAACTGCTGCGCCTCTACCAGACCACGTCCGCCCACCTTTCCCTGCTGCGCTCCGTGGCCCCCGAAAGCGGGCTTTCGGCCTCCCTGTCGGCCACACTGGCCCAGGCCCGCACACGCTTCACCGGGGCCCGGTCCAACTTCATGGACGACCTCGCACGGTTCTTCGTCATAGCACTGCCGGCGGCGTTGTACCGGATCCGCTGGCTTACCGTCTGGTGCGGCCTGGCGTTCTGCCTGGTCGCGGGGGCGTACGCATTGTGGATCGCCGCGTCGCCCGACGCGCTCCGGGCCCTCGGTTCGGACGCAACCGTCAAGCAGTACGTCGAGCGGGATTTCGTCGACTACTACTCGGAGAATCCCGCCGCGTCGTTCGCCGGCGCAGTCTGGACCAACAACGCCTGGATCGCTGCCCAGGCGGTGGCCCTGGGCATTACCGGTTTCTGGGTTCCGATGATCCTCTTCAGCAACGCCCAGGGGCTGGGGATCGCGGCCGGTGTCTTCGCCGCCGTCGGGAAGTCCGATGTCTTCTTCAGCTACATCCTTCCCCACGGCCTGATGGAACTCACCGCAGTCTTCATTGCCTGCGCCGCGGGCCTGAAGATCTTCTGGGCGATGGTTTCCCCCGGACCCCGGACCAGGGGCCAGGCAGTGGCCGCGGAAGGGCGCTCGCTGATCACCGTGGCGCTGGGACTTGTCGTGGTGCTGTTTGTCTCCGGCCTCGTGGAAGGCTTCGTCACCCCCAGCAGCCTTCCGGTGTGGGCCAAAATCACGATCGGCGCGGCGGTCCTGGCTGCGTACTGGACGTATGTCCTGGTGTGGGGCAGACGTGCCTATCGTTCGGGCGCGTCGGGCGACCTGGACAGCGCTGATGCAGGCTACACGGCGCTGGCTTCGTGAATACGTGACGGAACGGGGTGGCACCTGCCGCCACGGAGTGCCTGACGGTAGGCTCATCTGGAGATAAGTAGCGTTGCCTGGCGGTGTCCGGCAACGCGGACGCCTACGGAAGTGAAACTGCAGTGACTGAAAAGACGCCCACCCCGCCGAATCGGCAGGATCCGCACCTGGACCCGGCCGACGACACTGCCGAGCCCGCCTTCGACTGGATGAAGCCTGCCGGAACTGGGGCAGGAACGGCGGCAAAGGCACAGGGAACAGCCCCCGCCGGAAACACGTCACCTGTTCCAGGCGCTGCTGCAGGCAAGGGACAGCCGGCAGCGTCCGCCGGCACCCCTGCCTCCCAGGGCGGCGCCACTGCAGCCCGAGGCGGCACCCCTGCCTCCCAGACCGAAGCCACTCTCGCCCAAGGTGGCATGCCTGCTTCCAATGCCGGCACGCCTGGTTCCCAGGCTGGCAGCCGCGCCGACCGCAAGGCGGCGGAGGCCGCCGTCGGACCGGCCGCGGAGCCACAGGGGAGGGGCACGCATTTCCGCGAACCCCTGCCCACTTCGGCCCTCCAGGTGCGCCCGCCGCAGGACGAAGTGGAACGCCGGAACGCCGAACGGGAGTTGGCGAACAACACCAAGCCCGTCCTGCCGCGCGTGATGCAGGTGCTGCTCGCGGTCTTCTACCCGCTGGTCCTCCTGGTCCTGGCCGTCCGGGCTGTCGCGAGTCCGTTGTTCCTCTGGGTTGAATACAACCGTCCGGGCTTCCCCGGTGACGGCTACGGCTTCAGCACGGATGACCGCATGACCTACGGGTCCTACGCCGTGGACTACCTCAGCAACTGGTCCGGCCCGCGGTATCTCGGCGAACTGGTGAACCGCAGCGGCGATGCGCTGTTCCAGGAAGGCGAAGTCAGCCACATGGCGGACGTCAAGCTCGTCATCCTGTCAACGTTCGCCGGCGGCGCGCTGCTGATCCTGCTGGGCATCATCGCCATCATCTACCTGCGCCGGCGCAGCACCGGGGGAGTCCGCCGCGGTCTCTTCGCCGGCTCCGTCGCAACGCTGGTGATCATTTTGGGGCTGGGCACCTTGGCGGCGCTGGGTTGGCAGCAGTTCTTCACCGAGTTCCACCGGATTTTCTTCGCCAACGGGACGTGGACGTTCGCCCTGGACGACACCCTCATCCGGCTCTTCCCGGGACAGTTCTGGGTTGATTCCGGGATCGTCATCGGCGCACTGGTCCTGATCGCCTCCGTCGCCACCCTGATCCTCACCTGGCCCACGAGGAGGCGCCGCGGCCTCGCCAGGAAAACGAAGGACAAAGACACGGACGCCTTGGTTGCGTCAGCCAAGGATGGGGACGCCGGGACAACGGACCTCCCCGACGCCGCGCAGCGACGCACCCGTGGAAACTCCGCGACGGTGTAACAGACTCCGCAGAGGCACAAGGAAGGCGACCGGCGCGGGCCGGTCGCCTTCCTTGTGTGCACGGCATTCATTATTGTGTGCGGCACGGGCCGGGGCGACCGGCCCCGGGTTAGCGGTACAGGCCGTTGATGTGGGCTTCGAAGTCGCGGACGACGGCGGCCCGCTTGAGTTTCAGTGACGGTGTCAGGTGACCCGACTCCACTGTGAAATCGGCATCCAGCAGGACGAAGCTGCGGATCGATTCCGCCTTCGAGACCAGCAGGTTTGCCTGGTCGATAGCGCCCTGCACGGCTTCCCGGACCCGGACATCCGACGTTGCTTCGGCCACACCCAGTACCGGAATTCGCTGGGCCGAGCACCAGTTCTCCAGGCCCTCCGGATCGAGGTTGACCAGGGCGGAGACGTACGGCCGGCCGTCGCCCACCACCACAGCCTGGGCCACGAGCTGGTGCTCCCGGATCTTTTCCTCGAGCGGTCCGGGTGCTACGTTCTTCCCGCCAGCAGTGACGAGGAGGTCCTTCTTGCGGCCGGTGATGGTGAGGAAGCCGTCTTCATCCAGCGCACCGAGGTCTCCGGTGCGGAAGAATCCGTCCACGAACGCTTCCGCGTTGGCGGCCTCATTGGCGTGGTATCCCTTGAAGACGCCAATGCCCTTGACCAGGATCTCGCCGTCGTCGGCGACCCGGACGGTGGTGCCGGGCACGGGAATTCCCACCGTGCCCACCTTGGTCCGCGACGGGGTGTTGGCGGTACAGGGGGCGGTGGTTTCGGTGAGGCCGTAGCCTTCCAGCACGGGAATGCCGGCACCGCGGAAGAAGTGTGCGTCGTTGGAGCTCAGCGGGCTGGCGCCGGAGACCGTGTACTTGACCTGTCCGCCGAAGGCCTGCCGGAGCTTGGGGTAGAGCAGCCGGTCAAAGACGGCGTGCTTGGCACGGAGCATGAGGCCGGGTCCGCTGCCTTTTCCGCGGGCCTCAGCGTCGAGCGCCTTGGAGTAGTCGATGGCCACCGCGGAAGCGGCCGCGAAGAGCCGCTCCTTTCCGGCCAGGGCGGCCTTGTGGCCGGCACCTGCGTAGACCTTCTCAAAGATCCTGGGCACCACCAGTAGGAACGTGGGTTTGAAGGAGGCCAGGTCCTCCAGCAGCTGGGCGGCGCTGGACGTGTGGCCCAGGGTCACTCCCGCGCTGAGGCACACCACCTGGACAGCGCGGGCCAGGACGTGGGCGAGGGGGAGGAACATGATTGTCCGGGCACCCTCCTGCCGCAGGATTTCGGGAAGGAAGCCCACGATGTTGGTGGCCACCAAGGCGAAGTTGCCGTGCGTTATCTCGCAGCCCTTGGGCTTGCCCGTGGTGCCGGAGGTGTACACCAGCGAGGCGACGTCGGCCAGGCCTGCAGTGCTGCGGTGCCGCTCCAGCTCGGCATCAGTGACGCCGGCGCCGGCGGCGGCGAGGCTCGCCAGGTTCGGTGCGCCGCCGTCGTCGTCCATGCGCACGACCGTTACCACAGCGTCGCCGAGCAGTGCGGAGTGGGCCAGGACGCCGGCCACGAGCCCGGACTTGGCCGGGTCCTCAACGAACACCCTGCGGGCGCCGGAGTCATGCAGGACCCACTCGACCTGGCTAGCCGAGGAGGTTTCATAGACCGGAACGGTCACGCCGCCGGCGAACCAGATGGCGAAGTCCACCAGGGTCCATTCATACCGGGTCCCGGACATCACAGCCACCGTGTCGCCCGGTGCCAGGCCTCCGGCGATCAACCCCTTGGCAAGTGCCACCACCTTGTCCAGGAACTGCTGGACGGGGACATCAACCCAGCCGTTGGGGCCCTTGCGCGAATATATGGCGTGCGACGGATCCTTGGCGTGCTGCCCCAGCAGCAGGTCAGTCACGTTGCTGTCCTGATCCAGCTCCACGAGCAGTTCAGTGCTTGCTTCCCTCACAGCCAGTCTCCCTTCCGGATCCGTGATGCGGTGTCCCCGGCACCCTTGCCATACTGCCCTAGATCCAGGACGGCATCCACATCCTGAACCGCCAGTCCTGGTACGGAATGATTTCCGCGGTCCAGATGGGGTAGAAGAACGCCGAGACCAGCACCGCTCCGACCACGAACACTGCCACGAGATACAAGCCGGAACGCCGGCGCCACAACGGGTCCGAGCGTCGTCCAAGAACCAGGCCCAGGCAATATGTCAGGGCCAGGACCAGGAACGGTTCAAAGGACACGGCATAGAACGTGAACATGGTGCGTTCCGGATACATGAACCAGGGGAGGTAGCCCGCGCCGACCCCGGCCAGGATGGCGCCGGCCCGCCAGTCGCGGCGGCCTGCCCACCAGAACAGCAGGATCACCAGAGCAACCGTGGCGCTCCACCAGATCAAGGGGTTGCCCACGGAGAGGATTGCCGAGGTGCAGTTGGCGACGTCGCAGCCGGGGCTGCCCTGTTTGGGGGACTCATAGAAGAACGACGTTGGCCGCCCCATCACCAGCCAGCTCCAGGCGCTCGCTTCATAGGGGTGGTCGGAGCTGAGTCCCTGATGGAACTTGTACGCTTCCAGGTGGTAATGGGCCAGGGACCGCAGCGGCCCCGGAAGCCAGCCCCACTGGGCTGAGGGGTTGGTGTCGGCCCAATGGCGGAAGTACGCATCCTTCGACTGGAACCAGCCGGCCCAGGTGGTGAGATAGACCAGCACGGCGACGGGCACGATGCTCAGGAAGGCGGGAATTCCGTCCTTGATGATGCCTCCGCTGATCCACCCGCGGATGCCTGCGATCCGGCGCGCGCTCAGGTCCCAGAAGACTGTGAGGAGCCCGAAGGCCGCCATGAAGAACAGCGCCGACCACTTCGTGCCCACGGCAAGCCCCAGGCAGATGCCCGCGGCAACGCGCCACCAGCGGATGCCGAGCCAGGGCCCGGACACGAGCTGGACCACGGAGGGCCTGCCGTCCGTGGCAGCTCCGGCCTGGCGCCCCAGCCTGGCTGCCAGGCGCCGTCGGCCGTCGTCGCGGTCCATCAGGAGCGCACCAAAAGCTGCAAGCACCCAGAACATCAGGAAGATGTCCAGCAAGGAGGTCCGGGACATCACCAGATGGTGGCCGTCCAGCGCCAGCAGCAGGCCTGCCACGGCCCCCAGCGTCAGCGAGTGGAAGAGCTTCTGCGCGATCAGGGTGATCAGGAGGATGGACAGCGTCCCGGTCAGCGCGGCGCCGAAGCGCCAGCCCAGCGGGTTGTCCGGGCCGAACAGCCACATTCCTGCCGCGATCATCCACTTGCCCACCGGCGGATGCACAACATACTCGGGCGCGGACAGGATGACGCCGGGGTTCCCGGCCACGAAGGATTCGTTTGCCTTGTCCGGCCAGCTGCGTTCGTATCCGCTGACCAGGAACGAATAGCCGTCCTTGACGTAGTAGGTTTCGTCAAATACCAGGCTGCGCGGACTCTCAAGGCGGACGAAGCGGAGGACGCCGCCGATCGCCGCGGTGATGGCCGGAATGAGCCAGAACCAGAGCCGCAGCGACGGGGGATAGTCGCGCCAGCTGCGGATCCCGCCGATCAGCCGCTCCTGCAGGGCGCTTTCGGTGAACGCTTCCCGCGGCCGGCGGATCCACCGCTGGCCCTCAAGGTTGCGTCCCGATGTCCCGGAGGCCGGCCGTGCTGGTTTGGCCGGGTCGGCCGGGTCGGCCTCGACAGGAGGTACGGAGGTCTGCGTCACGTGCCCATGCTACCTTTTGGCGCTGGAAGAGCCTGCCAGCAGTAGGCTGGTCGTGTGGACCAACAACTCAGTACTTCCCCCGCGAGCAGCTCCGATGACGCCGGCACCTTCGATGAGGCCTGGGCTCCGGCGGCCGAACCTGCGGCCCGCGCCACGGAAGGGCAGCCGGGCAGGATTGTGCTGGCTGCGACGCCCATCGGAAATGTCGGCGATGCGTCCCCCCGGCTCGTTGAATTACTCACCACGGCTGACATCGTCGCCGCGGAGGACACCCGGCGCCTGCACCGGCTGGTGCAGAACCTGGGGATCGCCGTGGCCGGGCGTGTGATCAGCTACCACGAGCACAACGAAGCCGCGAAGACCACCGAGCTCCTGGATCAGGTGCGGGCAGGAAAGACCCTCGTGATGGTGACTGACGCCGGTATGCCGTCCGTCTCGGATCCGGGGTTCCGGCTGGTTGAGGGCGCCGTGGCGGCCGGCCTAACGGTCACCGCAGTGCCGGGGCCGTCGGCGGTCCTCACCGCACTCGCCCTCTCCGGGCTCCCGACCGACCGGTTCTGTTTTGAAGGGTTCCTTCCCCGCAAGGCCGGTGAACGTGCCTCCCGGTTGTCCGAGCTCGACGCCGAACGCCGGACGATGGTCTTCTTCGAGGCGCCGCACCGGCTGGAACCGATGCTTCGGGCGCTGCGCGAGCGCTTCGGCGGCGACCGCCCGGCCGCAGTGTGCCGTGAACTCACCAAGACCTACGAAGAAGTCATCCGCGGCCCGCTGAGCCACCTGCTGCAATGGGCAGAAACCAACGAGGTGCGCGGTGAAATAGCGGTGGTGGTTGGCGGCGCCCCGGAGCGTGAGCCGGGCAAGACGGAGGACCATGTGGCCGCCGTCAACGGGCTTATTGCACAGGGCATCAGGTTGAAGGAAGCCGTGGCGGCCGTGGCCGAGGACGCGAAAGTCAGCAAGCGGGAGCTCTACTCAGCGGTCTTGGCCGCCCGCTAGGAGCCGGGCTCCGGTCTTGTGCAGCTGCACAGCAACATCCGGAGTGCGTAGTGCGCCCATGCATAGACGCTCCGGAGCGCGCGGCAGTACCGTGGCTGTAAAGCAGCCGAGAGCTGAACCCATCCCACACCCCAATTGCTGACGAGGGAGTCATCGTGACTGTAACTGCACAGCCCACTGTTACTGCGGAGCGCGAGAGCGAGCTGCTGGCCTCTGTTCCCACCGGCCTGCTGATCAACGGCGAATGGCGCCCGGCAGCGTCCGGGAAGACGTTCGACGTCGAGGATCCCGCCACCGGCAA
>NZ_JBWKYC010000013.1:102203-147032 GCF_059423525.1 Arthrobacter sp. GW460-12-1-14-TSB2 | reverse complement strand
GTTCCGGGCTGCCGTGGCCGCCGGAAGTGCCACGGTCATGACGCCTGCCACCGAACTTTGCCACCGCGCCGACGTCGTATATCCCTCGGCGAACACTGTGTCCGCCGCGACCGCCCCTGTTTCGCCAGGCTGGCCGGTGGCCAGGCCGTCGCCGGAGTCCGCGACGACGATGTGCAGCGTGCCGCCGTCGGGCCCCGGTTCGTCCAGCAGTTCCACTTCCACCCAGCGCTCCGCCGCGGAGCCGGCGACGGCGGCGTTCACGGCGTTGTCAATCAGGTTCCCCAACACTGTGGTGACGTCCTGCGGCTCGGTGACCTGGCCGCGCACCAGGGTTTCGGGGCCGATCCGCAGCGTCACGCCGCGTTCGTCCGCCTCGACGCCCTTGGCGCCGACGAACGCCTGCAGGTACGGGTCCTGGAGCAGTTCGGCCTGGTCCACCGGGAACTTCAGCGGGCCGGTGGCGGCCAGGCGCGCCAGGTAGTCGCGGGCCTGCTGGTGCTGCCCGATGCTCATGAACCCGGCGATGGTGTGCAGCTGGTTGGCGAATTCGTGGCGCTGCGCCCGCAGCGCGGTGGACATGGTCCCCACGGCATCCAGCTGGCGCGTCAGGTGCTGGAGCTCGGTACGGTCGCGGAGCATCACCACCCAGCCCAGGTCTTCCTGCCGGTGCAGCGTCTTGCGGGCACTGGCCACCAGGACGCGGGCACCGGCGATGACTTCGACGGCGTCGGCCTCGGCCGCGTCGGGCAGGGTCAGGGCCTTCAGCTGCTCCGGCACCGGAGCCTGCTTCCACGGCGTGCCGGCAAGGTCCGGCTGCTCCAGGAGCCTCTGCGCGGCGGCGTTGAAGACGCTGATCCTGCCGTCGGCGGAGACGCCGATCACGCCGTCGTCAACGCCCTGGAGGACCGCCACCTGATCGTGGACCAGCGTGCTGATCTCCTCCGGCTCCAAGCCCAGCGTCAGCCGCTGCAGGCGGCGGCGCAGCAGGAACGAGGCCAGGATTCCGGCCAGCAGCGAGCCGGCGGCCGTCAGCGCGATGGGCGTGATGTCGCGGGCCAGGCTCTGCACGACGTTCTCGGTGGAATACCCCACGCTGACCTCGCCCACCACGGTGTCCGAGTCCGGGGCGAAAACCGGCACCTTGGCCCCCGCGGAGGGACCCAGCGTTCCGGTGTTCCGGGTGGTCACCTCTTTGCCCGAGAGGGCTTCGGAGGGATCCGTGCTGACTTTTTCACCGAGCCGTTCGGCGTCCGGGTGCGCGAGCCGCAGGCCGGTTTCATCCGTAATCACCACAAACAGGGCTCCGGTGCGGGTCCGGGCGCCTTCGGCGACCGCCATCAGGGGGCCGGCCAGCAGCACCGATGCCGGGGGAGTGCCCGCCTCGCGGCTGATGGCCTGGACCTCGCTGCGGACCGCGGGATCCGAGGCGACGGTGCGGGCCAGGGTGAGCGCCTGGTTTTCGGCTTCCCGGCCCAGCCGCTCGTACGTCAGCCATGCATGCACGGCGCCGCTGAGCAGCACAACGAGCAGAACCACCCCGAGCTGGAGCAGTAGGGTCTGGGTGGAAAACCGCAGGGGCTGCCTCGGTGCCGGACGCTTCATTGCCCTCCTGACGGGTTTTTGTGACGGAGCGGGGACGCTGAGCTAAATGAGCAAAATGCTCCCAATAAGCAGTATGCCAATCAATTGAGCCAAAGGCACTGCCGTGACGCGGGCCACTCTAACGTCTGTAGTGCGCATCACACCGGAGTGGTGCCATTGACTGACAAAGGAGCCGGCCGTGCTGGTATTACTTGGATTCGCCATGATCGCGGTATTCATGGTGCTGATCATGACGAAGAAGTTGACGCCGGTGCTGGCGCTGATAATCGTCCCCACCGTCTTCGGGCTGTTTGCCGGGGCGGGGCTGGGCATCGGGGACATGGTGCTGGACTCGATGAAGTCCATGACGTCCACCGCCGCGCTGCTGATGTTCGCCATCATCTACTTCGGCCTGATGATCGACGTCGGGCTGTTCGACCCGCTGGTGCGGTTCATCCTCCGTAAGCTGGGCAACGACCCCGCGAAGGTGGTCCTCGGCACCGCGCTCCTGGCCGCCGCAGTTTCCCTGGACGGCGACGGCTCCACCACCTTCATCCTCACCACCGCGGCCATGCTGCCTATCTACCTCCGGCTGAAGATGAGCCCCGTGGTCCTCACCTGCGTGGCCGGCCTGGCCAACGGCACCATGAACATCGTGCCGTGGGGCGGCCCCACCGCCCGCGCCGCCAGCGCCCTGAAAATCGACGTCAACGACGTCTTCGTCCCCATGATCCCGTCCCTGATCGCCGGCCTCGCCGTCGTCCTGGTCTTCGCCTGGGTGCTGGGCCTGCAGGAGCGCAACCGCCTCCGCGCCACCCGGCCTGAAATCTGGGGAACGCCGTCCACGGCAGAGCCGTTCACCGCAGAAAAGTTCGACGGCGGCACGGGCACCGGCGGTGCCGGAACCGGCCGCGGACGCAAGGGCTCCGGCACCGCGCCGGCTCCCGCCGTCGGAGGTTCCTCCGTCGCCGTCCTGGAACGCACCGAGATGCTCGTGGACGACAGTGATACCGCCATGGCCGACACCCCCCTTGACCCCAACCGCAAGACCCTGCGCCCCAAGCTGCAGTGGTTCAACCTGGGCCTGACCATCGCCGTCATGGGCATGCTCATCGCGGACCTCGTGCCCCTGCCGTACGTCTTCATGGTGGGCTCGGCCATCGCCCTGCTGGTCAACTTCCCCCACGTCAAGGACCAGGCCACGCAGATCGTGGCCCACGCGCCGTCGATCGTCGCCGTCGTCAGCATGGTCATGGCCGCGGCAGTCCTCACCGGCGTGCTGACCGGCACCGGCATGGTTGAAGCCATGTCCGCGTGGCTGGTGGAGATCATTCCGTCCGACATGGGTCCGCTGATGGCCGTCATCACCGGTGTCCTGAGCATCCCCATGACCTTCTTCATGAGCAACGATGCCTTCTACTTCGGCGTACTCCCCGTGCTGAGCGAGACGGCAGCGCACTACGGCATCAGCGCCGCCGAGATGGCGCGTGCCTCCATCACCGGCCAGCCGTTCCACATGCAGAGCCCGCTGGTCCCGGCAATCCTGCTCCTGGTTTCCCTGGCCAAAGTGGACCTGGGAGACCACCACAAGAAGGTGCTGTGGCGCAGCGCCGTCGTCTCCCTCGTAATGCTCGGTATCGGAATGCTGACGGGAGCCATCGGCATCGGCTAGGGTAAAGCTGCCTGCGGCTGCCGGCTGCCCGCAGCCATGCTGCTTGGAGCCGTGCCGCAGGTCGGTGCTGCCCGTCTGACGCCCGCTGGGGGTCGTCAGGCGGGCACACTGTTGCAACGTAGACTATGGGGGAAACCAAAACTACATTGCAGGGGAGATCCATGGCTGCGATCAACCGCGACGACGTCGCGCATCTCGCGCGTCTCGCGCACATCGAGATGAGTGCAGAAGAGCTGGACCGGATGGCCGGCGAACTCGCCGTCATCGTCGATTCAGTGAAGTCCGTAAGTGAAGCCGCCGGTGATGATGTCCCGGCCACGTCCCACCCGATTCCGCTGACGAATGTGTTCCGCGAGGACGTTGTGGGCCACACCTTCACAGCCGAGCAGTCCCTGAGCGGCGCCCCTGACGCATACGAAGGCCGCTTCAAGGTTCCGGCCATCCTGGATGAGGACTGATACATGACTGAAAACAACGTTCTGATCCGCCTCTCCGCCTCCGCGCTCGCTGAAAAGCTCGCGGCCGGCGAGGTCACTTCCGTCGAAGTCACACAGGCCTACCTGGACCGCATCGCAGCGGTCGACGGCGGCCCGCGGGGAGTCCACGCCTTCCTGCACGTCAACACCGAGGAGGCGCTCGCCGTCGCCGCGGAGGTGGACGCCATCCGCGCCGCTGGCGGTGCAGCCGCTGAAGAACTCCACGAGCTCGCCGGCGTGCCCATCGCCGTCAAGGACCTCATCGTCACCATCGGTCAGCCCACCACGGCGGGCTCCAAGATCCTCGAGGGCTGGCACAGCCCGTACGACGCCACGGTGGTCAAGCGCCTCCGCGACGCCAAGATGCCCATCCTGGGCAAGACCAACCTGGACGAATTCGCCATGGGGTCCTCGACGGAACACTCCGCCTACGGCCCCACCCGCAACCCGTGGGACCTGGACCGGATCCCGGGCGGCTCGGGCGGCGGCTCCGCTGCCGCCGTCGCCGCCTTCGAAGCGCCCCTGGCCCTCGGCACGGACACCGGCGGCTCCATCCGCCAGCCCGGCGCCGTCACCGGCACCGTGGGCGTCAAGCCCACCTACGGCAGCGTGTCCCGCTACGGCGCCATCGCCATGGCCTCCTCGCTGGACCAGATCGGCCCGGTCTCCCGCACCGTGCTGGACTCTGCACTCCTGCACCAGGTCATCGGCGGCCACGACCCGCACGACTCCACGTCCCTGCCGGACCCGCTGGAAGACCTCGTTGCCGCCGCACGGACGGGCAACGTGGACGGCATGAAGATCGGCATCATCAAGGAACTCCACGGCGAGGGCTACCAGGCCGGCGTCGAGAACCGCTTCAACGAGTCGCTCGAACTGCTCAAGCAGGCCGGCGCGGAAATCGTTGAGGTGTCCTGCCCCAACTTCAAGTACGCGCTGGGCGCTTACTACCTGATCATGCCTTCGGAGGCTTCCTCCAACCTGGCAAAGTTCGACGGCGTCCGGTACGGGCTGCGCGTGCTGCCCAAGGATGCGCCGCTCACCATCGAACGCGTCATGGGCGCCACCCGCGCCGCAGGCTTCGGCGACGAAGTGAAGCGCCGCATCATCCTGGGCACCTACGCGCTCAGCGCCGGCTACTACGACGCCTACTACGGCTCGGCCCAGAAGGTCCGCACCCTGATCCAGCGCGACTTCGAGGCTGCGTTCGCCCGGGCCGACGTGCTGATTTCCCCGACGGCCCCCACCACGGCCTTCAAGCTCGGCGAGAAACTGAACGACCCCCTGGCCATGTACCTGAACGACGTCGCCACCATTCCGGCCAACATGGCCGGCGTCCCGGGTCTGTCCCTGCCGGGCGGCCTGGCCGATGAGGACGGGCTCCCCGTCGGCATCCAGCTCCTGGCCCCGGCCCGCCAGGACGCGCGCCTGTACCGCGTGGGTGCGGTGCTTGAATCGCTGCTCGAGGCGAAGTGGGGCGGCCCGTTGCTGGACCGCGCGCCGGAGCTGGCTGCCTCGGCGGTCGAGCCTGTCGAGACCCTTGTCGACGCCCAGGAGGCAAAATAATGAGCACTGACGCAACCCTGAGCTTCGAAGAGGCCATGGAGAAGTACGATCCCGTCCTGGGCTTCGAGGTCCACGTGGAGCTCAACACCAAGACGAAGATGTTCTCCTCCGCCCCGAACGTCTTCGGCGACGAGCCCAACACGAACGTCAACGAGGTGGACCTCGGCATGCCGGGCGTGCTGCCCGTGGTGAACAGGACCGCGATCGAGTCCTCCATCAAGATCGGCCTGGCGCTCAACTGCAAGATCGCCGAGACCTGCCGCTTCGCCCGGAAGAACTACTTCTACCCGGACACCCCGAAGAATTTCCAGACCTCCCAGTACGACGAGCCCATCGCGTACGACGGCTACCTGGACATCGAACTCTCCGACGGCACCGTGTTCCGCGTCGAAATCGAACGCGCCCACATGGAAGAGGACGCCGGAAAGCTGACCCACATGGGCGGCTCTGCAGGTCGCATCCAGGGCGCGGACTACTCCCTGGTGGACTACAACCGTTCCGGCGTTCCGCTCGTGGAAATCGTCACCAAGCCGATCCAGGGCGCGGGCAGCCGCGCGCCGGAACTGGCCAAGGCCTACGTCGCCGCGGTCCGCGAGATCGTCAAGAACCTGGGCGTCTCGGACGCGAAGATGGAACGCGGCAATGTCCGCTGCGACGCCAACGTCTCGCTGCGCCCGCACGGCCGCGAACGCTTCGGCATCCGCTCGGAAACCAAGAACGTGAACTCACTGCGCGCCGTCGAACACGCCGTCCGTTACGAGATCCAGCGGCACGCCGCCGTCCTGGACTCCGGCGAGCCGGTCATCCAGGAAACGCGCCACTGGCACGAGGACACCCGCTCGACGACGTCGGGCCGGGCCAAGTCCGACGCCGACGACTACCGCTACTTCCCGGAGCCGGACCTGGTTCCGATTGTGGCTTCCCGTGAATGGGTGGAGGAACTGCGCGCCACCCTGCCGGAGCCGCCGGCCGAGCGCCGCAAGCGCCTGCAGGCCGACTGGGGCTATTCGGACCTCGAATTCCGCGACGTGGTCAACGCCGGCGTCATGGACGAGATCGAGGAAACCATCGCCGCCGGTGCCACGGCAACCGTGGCCCGCAAATGGTGGATGGGCGAGATCGTGGGCCGCGCCAAGAACGCCGACGTCGACCCCGGCCAGCTGGGCGTCAAGCCCGAAACCATCGTGGAGCTGAACAAGATGGTGGAAGCCGGCAAGATCAACAACAAGATGGCCGCCGAAGTGCTCGACGGCGTGCTCGCCGGCGAAGGCACCCCGGCGGAGATCGTGGAGAAGCGCGGCCTGGCCGTGGTCTCCGACGACGGCCCCCTGCTCGAAGCCATCGACGCCGCCCTCGCCGCGCAGCCCGGCGTCGCGGACAAGATCCGCGGCGGCAAGCTGCAGGCGATCGGCGCGATCGTCGGTGCCGTGATGAAGGCCACCCGCGGCCAGGCCGACGCCGGCCGTGTCAAGGAGCTGATCCTGGAACGCCTCGGCGTCGAAGGCTAAGTCACCCGTTTTAACCCAACTGGGTCGCAGTTAATGTCGTTTTGAGCGCTTATAACGACATTAACTGCGACCCGGTTTGGGGTTAAGCGGACCGGCTGGGTTAAGGGGAGACCAGCCCGGCCATGATGTCCTCGAGGGCCTCGCACACCATCATCACCGAGGTTCGTTTCAGGTTTTCCGGCCGGGCGAGGATGTCGATCCGGCGCCGGGTGCTGATGCCCTGCAACGGCCGCAGCACAATCTCCGGGTTCAGCACCGGCTTCGCCGTGTGCCGCGGCAGCAGCCCGATCACGCTGCCCGTGGCCACCAGCCCGGCCACCGTGGAGTAGTCGTTGATCCGGTGGACGATGTTCAGTTCCCGGCTGGACACGGCGGCGACGGCGGACAGCACGTCCGCGGGGGAGTAACCGGTGTGGCTGGTCACCCACGGTTCGCCGACGACGTCGTGGGCCGTCAAGGTTTCCTTGCCCGCCAGCCGGTGCCCGGCGGACAGCGCCACGTCCAGCGGCTCGTGCGCGAGCGGGATGACGGCCACCCGTTCCTCCGGCCACCGGGGGCTGTGGTCCATCCGGTGCGCCAGGACGAGGTCGTAGCGGGCGGTCAGCGCAGGGAAGTCCTGCTGGGCGACGTCCTCGTCGGAGAGCAGCACCCTTGGTTTGTCCGGTGAGTCGAGCAGCCGCGCCAGCGGAGCGAACAGCGCCTGCCCGGCGCTGTGGAAACCGCTCACCGTCACCGGCGCCACCGTGGAACCGTGGTACGCCCCGATTGCCAGCCGCGCATCGGCCATCGCGCTGACGACGGCGGCACCGGCGTCTGCGAGTGCCTGGCCGGCCTCAGTCAGGACCAGGTTCCGGCCTTCCTTGCGGGTCAGCGGCACGTCCACGCTGCGCTGGAGTGCAGCCAGTTGCTGGGACACCGCGGAGGGCGTGACCAGCAGCGTTTCGGCCACCGCTTTGACGCTGCCGAGGGCGCCGAGTTCCCGAAGCATTTCCAGCTGATGGATTTCCATCCCCCGAGTCTATTGCTTAGAGAATCCTAAATCGTCGATTGAGAAGAATTCGGTTGTGCTAATGCTTCTTTGTGGTTCTAATGAAGGGAGCCAGCCCGGACACACCGCGGGCACCGCAAGACGCAACACCGAGAGTTAGGAAGCCAATGAAGGCTCTGTACAAAGCCGGCGCCCACGCCGGATTTGAGCTGGTGGACCGCCCCGAGCCGGAAACCGGCCCCGGCGACGTAAAGATCCGCGTGATGACAACCGGGATCTGCGGCACGGACCTTCATATCCAGTCCTGGGATGCCTGGGCCCAGGGCATCATCGAGGCACCCCTGATCGCCGGCCACGAGTTCTACGGCGAAGTAGTGGAAATCGGCGAGGACGTCCGCGACGTCAAGGTAGGGAACCGGGTCTCCGGCGAAGGGCACATTGTCTGCGGCATCTGCCGGAACTGCCGCGCCGGCCGCCGGCAGATGTGCATCCACACCGTGAGCGTCGGTGTCCAGCGTGACGGCGCCTTCGCCGAATACGTCGTGATCCCCGAGACCAACGTCTGGGTCCACCAGGATCCGTCCGTCACCCCCGAACTGGGCGCCATCTTCGATCCCTTCGGCAACGCCGTCCACACGGCCCTGAGCTTCCCGCTCGTGGGCGAGGACGTGCTGATCACCGGCGCAGGGCCCATCGGGCTCATGGCCATCGCCGTCGCCCGCCATGCCGGAGCCCGCAAAATCGCCATCACCGACGTCTCCGCTCCGCGCCTGGAGCTGGCCCGCCAGCTGGGCGTGGACCTCGCCATCGACGTCTCGAAGATGCGCGTCAAGGATGCCCAGCGCGAACTGGGCATGCGCGAAGGGTTCGACATCGGCATGGAAATGTCCGGCCACCCCACCGCCCTGCCGGAGATGATCGACAACATGAACCACGGCGGCCGGATCGCCATGCTGGGCCTGCCGAGCCAGTCCATCGACATCGACTGGGGCAAGGTGGTCACGCATATGCTGACCATGAAGGGCATCTACGGCCGGGAAATGTTCGAAACCTGGTACGCCATGAGCGCCATGCTGTCCTCCAACCCGGTGCTGCACGCCAACATCTCGGCGGTGGTCACGGACACCCTGCCCGCCACGGACTGGGAGAAAGGCTTCGAGATTGCCCGCGCCGGCGTGGGCGGCAAGGTGGTCCTCGACTGGACCGTCTTCTAGCCCGCACCATTCGGCGCTACAACCAAAGAATTCACCCAGCTGAGGAGCAACCCCCATGTATTCAGCCATCAAGGACCAGCTGCAGAACGAGCTGGACGAGATCCGCACCGCAGGCCTGTTCAAGACCGAACGCCACATTGACTCGCCGCAGGCCAGCCACATCACGGCCGGCCAGATCGGCGAAGCCGGGGCCAACGTGCTCAACTTCTGCGCCAACAACTACCTGGGCCTGGCGGACCACCCGGACATCATCGCCACCGCCAAGGCCGCCATGGACGAACGCGGCTTCGGCATGGCCAGCGTGCGCTTCATCTGCGGCACCCAGGACCTCCATCTGGCACTTGAGGCCCGCGTCTCCAAGTTCCTGGGCACCGAGGACACCATCCTCTTCTCCAGCTGCTTCGACGCCAACGGCGGTGTGTTCGAGTCCCTCTTCGGGCCCGAGGACGCCATCATCTCGGACGCCCTGAACCACGCGTCCATCATCGACGGCATCCGGCTCTGCAAAGCCCAGCGGTTCCGCTACGCCAACCGCGACATGGCGGACCTGGAAGCAAAACTGGTCGAGGCCACCACGCAGGAGAAGCCGGCCCGCCGCAAGATCATCGTGACGGACGGCGTGTTCTCCATGGACGGCTACCTGGCCCCGCTCGAAGCCATCTGCGACCTGGCCGAAAAGTACGACGCCCTGGTGATGGTGGACGACTCGCACGCCGTGGGCTTCATGGGTTCCACAGGCGCGGGAACCCCCGAGCACGCCGGCGTAGGCCACCGGGTGGACATCTACACCGGCACGTTCGGCAAGGCGCTGGGCGGCGCCTCCGGCGGTTACGTCTCCGGCCGTGCCGAAGTGGTGGCCATGCTCCGCCAGAAGGCGCGCCCCTACCTGTTCTCCAACTCCCTCGCTCCGGCCATCGTCGCAGCGACTCTGAAGGCACTGGACCTCGTGGAGAACTCCGCCGAGCTGCGCTCCACGCTCTTCGCCAACGCCGAGCTGTTCCGGACCCGCATGACGGAAGAAGGTTTTGAGCTCCTCGACGGCGAACACGCGATTGTGCCGGTGATGTTCGGGGACGCCGTGATGGCGGCGAAGGTGGCGGACCGGATGCTCCAGCACGGAGTGTTCGTCACCGCCTTCAGCTACCCCGTGGTGCCCAAGGGAGCAGCCCGGATCCGGGTCCAGCTCTCCGCGGCGCACAGCACCGAGGATGTGGAAGCCTGCGTCAGGGCGTTCGTGGACAGCCGCGACGCGGTGGGAGCCTAAGGTACTGACGTGACGTCCTGACGGGTGCAAGGATGTAGTCATGTCAGCAAATTACGATGTGGTGATTGTGGGCGGCGGCATCGCCGGACTGTCCCTGGCCTCCGCCCTGGCCGGTAAATGCAGTGTGGCGCTCGTCGAGGCCGAACAGTCCCTGGCGTATCACACGTCGGCCCGTTCAGCCCGGCAACTGATCCCCAGCTATGGCCCCGTAGTGGTGCAGGAGCTGACCCTCCGCACCCTCGGGCTGATCGCGGCGCGGGACGCGGAGCTGCCGGTGCCTGTCCTGTCGCCGCGCAGCTTCATGCTGATCGGCGACGAGGACTCTGTCCGGGAAGAAGCCAGCGGCCATATGCACCGGATCTCCCATGATGAGGCCCTGGCGCTGTGCCCCGTGCTGGATCCCGGATTCTTCACTGCGGCCGGCCTGGACACCGGTTCGTTCGCCTGCAACGCGCCCGTGCTGCTGGAAGACCACCGGCAGCGGGCCGAGGCAGGCGGTGTGGACATCATCACCGGCGCCAAAGTCCATTCCGCCCAGCGGCTGGGATCCGGGTGGGAGCTCGGGGCCGGCCAGGAAGCCTTCGAAGCCGGCATAGTCGTCAATGCCGCCGGTGCCTGGGCCGATGAACTGGCCGTGATCAGCGGCGTGGAGAAGCTCGGCCTCCAGCCGTACCGCCGCACGGCGGCGATTGTCGACGTCGAACGTCCCCTCCCGGAGTCCTGCCCCATGGTGGCGGCGGCGGACGAATCGTTCTACTTCCGGAAGGAAGGCGACGACGTACTGATTTCGCCGTCTGAATCCGTGCCGAGCGGCCCCGAGGACGCAAAGCCCTACCCGGGTGACGTCGAAGCGCTGGTGTCGCGGCTCAACGCGGTGACCACGCTGGGCATCAGGAACGTCAAGTCCGCGTGGACCGGCCTGCGAACGGAAGCTGCCGACGGCGTCCCGGTAGTAGGGTTCGACGCCGAAGCCACCGGATTCTTCTGGCTCGCCGGGCAGGGCGGTTACGGTTTTCAGACGTCGTCCGGCATTGCGGAACTGGCTGCGGAGCTGATCCTGGCCGGCCCGTCCGTGGGGCAGCGTGCCTGGGACGAGGAAAGTGGGCTTAGTCCGGCATCCCGGACAGCGGCGGCCCTGGCCGCGACCCGCTGGTCCATCCGGCACTGAAGAATGGATTTATGAGCACCCTCATCACCAACATTGCCGAGCTGATGACCCAGGACGCGGAGCACCGTGTCCTCAAGGATGCCGCCGTGGTGATCGAGGGGGAGCGCATCTCCTGGATCGGACCGTCGTCGGCGGCCCCGGCCGCTGACGAGTCCGTCGACGCCGGCGGCCGCGCCCTGCTGCCGGGCTGGGTGGATTCGCACACGCACCTGATCTTCGCCGGTGACCGCACTGCCGAGTTCGAGGCGCGGATGGCCGGCGAGAGCTACAGCGCCGGCGGCATTGCCGTGACCACGGGCGCCACCCGGGAGACGGGCGACTTCGACCTCACCCGGCTGGCCCTGGGACGCGTTGCCGAAGCGGTCTCACAGGGAACAACCTACCTTGAAACCAAGACCGGCTACGGCCTGGACGTGGAGAACGAGGCCCGCAGCGCGCGCATCGCCTCCACCGTGGCTGACGAAGTGACCTACCTCGGCGCCCACCTGGTCCCCGCCGGCGCCGATGCCGACGACTACACCGACCTGGTGTGCGGACCCATGCTGGCGGCCGTGCGGCCCTACGTCAGCTGGGCGGACGTGTTCTGCGAGCAGGGGGCGTTCAACGAGGGACAGTCACGCCGCGTGCTGCAGGCCTGCAAGGATGCGGGCCTGGGGCTGCGCGTCCACGGCAACCAGCTCGGCGAAGGACCCGGCGTGCAGCTGGCCGTGGAGTTCGGGGCGGCGAGCGTGGACCATGTGAATTACTTGTCCGCCGCGGACGTGGATGCCCTGGCGGGCAGCTGGTCCGGGTGGCAGGGTGCGGGCAGCGGGTCCGCAGCCGACGGCAGGGGGACCGTGGCCACGTGCCTGCCGGCCTGCGACCTCTCCACCCGCCAGCCGCTGGCTCCCGGCCGCGAACTGCTCGACGCCGGCGTGCCGGTGGCCCTTGCCTCCAACTGCAACCCCGGAACCTCTTACACGAGCTCCATGGCGTTCTGCGTCACCACCGCGGTGCTGCAGATGCGGCTGAGCGTCCACGAGGCCGTCCGGGCCGCCACGTACGGCGGCGCGCTGGCGCTGCACCGGGAGGTGGGGAACGACGTCGACGGCGAACGGGCGGTGGGGTCGGTCGCCGTCGGCCACCGTGCGGACCTGCACCTGCTTAACGCCCCGTCTGCCACCCACCTGGCCTATCGGCCGGGCATCCCGCTGACCCACGCAGTCTGGCGGGCTGGCGTCCGCGCCCGCTAAGGGTGCATCAGAAGACCATAGGCGGTGCGTCCAGCACCGTTTCGTCGACGCGGCGGTCCTCCCACTGGCTGAAGGGCTTGTCCAGCTCGAACTTGCCCATCCGGGTGCGCACCAGGGTCCGCACCTCGGCGTTGTCCGGGTTGTTGAGTGACTCGAAGTACTCCACGGACCAATGGAACCAGCGCATGCAGAAGAGCCGCATGGTGAGCCCGTGCGTCACGAAGAGCGCGTTGCGGGCGTAGTCCGGCCGGGCCCAGTGCCGGTGGAGGGTTTCCATGAAGGAGGAGATCCGGTCGTAGACATCCGAGCCGGATTCGCCCTCACGGAACCGGTAGAAGAAATGGCCGTACGCGTTGCGGAGTTCCTTCTGGTCCTCGATGTCCCCGGCGATCTGGAAGTTCGCCCAGTCCTGCTCCCGGAGTCGCGGCTCCTCGATGACCCGTTCAGTGAGCGGGCCCAGGTTGAGCGCTTCCAGGGTCTGGTATGCCCTGAGGTATGGCGACACGTAGACACACACCTGCTGCCCGTCCAGCTCCCGGCGGATCTGCTCGCCGGCGGCCTGTGCCTGTGCCACGCCGAGGTCCGTGAGCGGTATCCGGTAATCCGGGACCCTGTTGTAGATGGAGGTGTCGGCATTGGCAGCGGACTGGCCGTGCCGGATCATGATGATTTTGTCGGGCGCGCTCATAAATTCCTAGCATAGGCCCCGGGCCGCCCCGCTCCGGTGAGGCGGCGGACAGGAAAGAACCAGCAAGTGCAGGCAAGATAGGAACATGCTGGTTCCCTCCCGCCGTCGTCTGCGGATCGAAGTCTGGATTGTCCTGGGTCTGTCGCTGGGGCAGTCCGCCGTGTATTCGGTGGTGCAGCTGCTCGACAAGCTGACGCGTGCGCCCCTGGCGGAGGGTACGTCCACCCTCAACCGCTCGCAGAGCAGCCGCGAATACTTCGACCTGACCTACCAGTTGCTGGACATTGTGTTCGCCCTCGTGCCGGTGGTCCTGGTGATCTATTTCCTCACGGAACACCGGCGGGCGGGGGAGTCCGGCGCTTCGGCGTTCCGCAAACTCGGCTTCAACTTCGCCCGCCCGGGGAAGGACCTGCTGCAGGGGCTGGGCCTGGCAGCGCTGATCGGCATCCCTTCCCTGGGGCTGTACGCGGCCGGCCGGGCGCTGGGCATCACCACCGCCATCATCCCCAGCGCGCTGGACGCCTACTGGTGGACCATTCCCGTGCTGATCCTCTCCGCAGTGCGGCACGGGATCGTCGAGGAAGTCATCGTGGTGGGCTACCTGCTGGACCGGCTCGGGAAGTTCGGGTGGAGCATGCCGCTGGCCATCTTCGCAAGCTCCATGCTCCGCGGCAGCTACCACCTCTACCAGGGCTTCGGCCCGTTCATCGGCAACGCCGTCATGGGTGTTGTTTTCGCCTGGGTGTACACGAAGACCCGCCGCGTCATGCCGCTGGTGATCGCCCATGCGCTGCTGGACATCGTGGCTTTCGTCGGCTTCAGCCTGTTCGGCAAGGCGATCGGGCTGGGTTAGATCGGGCTGGGTTGGCTCGGGCTCGATTAAAAGGATTCGGCCGCTATCGGTGGGTGGCGTCGTTGGCACCCGCTGATAGCGGCCGAAGTTTATGGTGTGGCACCGTTAAGGGGCAGCAGGCTGCCGCGTGGTCCCTTGCGGTTCCACGTTGTGGAACCGGGTCAGATGGTTACTGCCCCGGAAGCGGTTTCGAAGGTGACGGAGAGGATCCCCGGTGTTCCCTTCGGGGCGATCCATTCGACGGCCACATCTTCCAAAGGCTTCTCGACCGGTTGACCGAGCCACTCCGTGACGCGTTCGGCCGAGCCCGCGATGGTGAGGCTGGACATCTTAACGTTGCTTGGGTAGGCGTTGGACGGGTGAAGCTCCGGGTCGCCTTCCCACTTGAGCATGTACGGAACCTGCGGGTCTGCAATGAGGCCCAGGATGCCGATCTGCTTCCAGACGAGTTCGCGGCCGTCGGGGAACTTGCGGTTGCCGTTGACAGCCGATCGGCCGAGGCGTTCTTCGAACGGTGCCAGGTCGTCCACTTCGACGCACCAGCCCATCCAGCCGCCGCCGGCTGCGGAGCGTGCCCGGACAGCCTGCCCGAACGGAGCCTTGTCGGAGGCCGGGTGGTCCAGGACCTCCACAACCTCCAGGTATTTGTGCCCGGCCAGCGGGATAATCATGTTGCGGGTGCCAAAACGGGGGTGTACCCCGCCCTTCACGGCTTCGACGCCGAGGGCGGTTGCAATACGTTCGGTGGTGGCAGCCAAGCCATCTTGTTCACAGGCGTAAGAGACGTGATCCATGCGCATGCCCTCATCTTGGCACTTTGTGATGGAGCTCTCAGCTAAGGGTGGCCTTACCAAGATGGGATGTCATGGCGGGCCGGCCTGAGGCCCGTGAAATCACGCCGCTGACGTCCTTCGTCACAAAGCTGTTCACAGGCAATCCGCCGTTCCTAGACTGGGGGCCAGGTCATGAGCGCCAGCATCAAGCCCCGGCTAGCTGGCCGGCAACCCTCGTTCCGCGGTGGGGTGCCCCGGGTGAAGACCGGGCCCTCCGGCAACCGCCGGGCGGCAAGCGCGGCACCAGTCCGGTCAGGGCATGTCCAGCATGTCCTGCAGGGCAGAGGTGCCCTTCCTCAGAAGGAGCTCTCCGATGTCCAACGCATGGTCATTCGAAACCCGCCAGATCCACGCCGGCCAGGAGCCGGACAGCGCCACCGGCGCCAGGGCACTGCCTATCTACCAGACGACGTCGTTCGTGTTCCCGAGCGCCGAAAGCGCCGCCAACCGCTTCGCGCTGGCCGAGCTGGCGCCCATCTACACCCGCATCGGCAACCCCACCCAGGACACGGTGGAACAGCGCGTTGCCAGCCTGGAAGGTGGCCTGGCAGCGCTCCTGCTCAGCTCGGGCCAGGCTGCCGAAACCTTCGCCATCCTCAACGTGGCCGAAGCCGGCGACCACGTGGTGGCCAGCCCCAGCCTCTACGGCGGCACGTATAACCTCCTGGCCCACACCCTGAAGAAGTTCGGCATCTCCGTGACGTTCGTCGAGGATCCGGACAACCTCCAGCAGTGGAAGGATGCCGTCCGGCCGAACACCAAGCTCTTCTTCGCCGAGGTGGTCTCCAATCCGCGCCAGGATGTCCTGGACATCGAAGGCGTGTCCCGCGTTGCCCACGAGGCAGGCGTCCCGCTGATCGTGGACAACACGTTGTCCACTCCGTACCTCATCCGGCCGCTGGAATGGGGTGCCGACATTGTGGTGCACTCGGCCACGAAGTACCTCGGCGGGCACGGCAGCGCCATCGCCGGCGTGATCGTGGACTCCGGCAACTTCGACTTCGGAAAGGACCCGGAGAAGTTCCCGGGCTTCAACACGCCGGACCCCACCTACAACGGCCTTGTCTACGCCCGCGACCTCGGGGCGGACGGTGCACTGGGGGCGAACCTGTCCTACATCCTCAAGGCCCGCGTCCAGCTGCTGCGCGACCTCGGTTCGGCGGTATCCCCGTTCAACGCCTTCCTCATCGCCCAGGGGCTGGAAACCCTGAGCCTGCGTGTGGAGCGGCACGTTGCCAACGCGGTGACCGTCGCCGAGTGGCTGGAGTCCAGGGACGACGTCGAATCCGTCGCCTATGCGGGCCTGCCGTCCAGCCCCTGGTACGAGCGCGGCCGCAAGTATGGACCCAAGGGCACCGGCGCGATCGTGTCCTTCAACATCGCCGGCGGGGCCGAGGCAGGCAAGCGGTTCGTGGACGCCTTGGAGCTGCACTCCCACGTGGCAAACATCGGTGACGTGCGCTCCCTGGTCATCCACCCGGCGTCGACCACGCACAGCCAGTTGACGGCAGAGCAGCAGGCCGTGGCCGGTGTGACCCCCGGCCTGGTCCGCCTCTCGGTGGGGCTGGAGCACATCGACGACATCATCGCCGACCTCGACGCCGGTTTCCGCGCCGCCAAGGGCGACTGACCAGTACGGCTCCCGGCGTCCACGACGCCGGGAGTCATATTGATGTCACATTCTTAGCCATTGCGGCGACGCATTTCGTAGACTCTTTGAAGGTCATGAGTGCCAGCGACAGCCCCGGCTTGCTGGCCGGCAACCCTCCTTCCGCGGCGGGGTGCCCCGGGTGAAGACCTGGCCTGCCGGCCAGTTGGCGGCGGGCAAGCGCGAAGAAGAGGTCCTCAGATGACGATTGCCGTCACCCGCAGCGGTGTACCCGAAACAGATACCCACGCAGTGGATGCAACCACAGGCAACACCACGGATACAACGACAGGCAACAACACGGATACCAGCACGGTGGACACCGCCGTCCCTGACGGTACGGTCAAGTTCCTCAGCGTTGGCGGGCTGGAGCTGGAGGCCGGCGGCTTTCTGCCGGACGTAACGCTTGCGTACGAAACATGGGGCACGCTGAACGCGGACCGTTCCAACGCCGTGCTGGTGCAGCACGCCCTCACCGGCACCACGCACGTCACCAGGGGTGCCAGCGACGAGGAAGGCTGGTGGGAACAGCTGGCCGGACCCGGAGCCCCCGTTGATACGGACAAGTACTTCGTGGTCTCCATCAACATCGTCGGCGGCTGCTACGGTTCCACCGGTCCTTCCACCCCGGCCCCGGACGGTAAGCCGTGGGGTTCGCGCTTCCCCCTGGTGACCCTGCGGGACACAACGGCGGCCGAGTCCCGGCTGGCGGATGCGCTGGGGATCGAGAGCTGGTACGCGGTGTTGGGCGGCTCCCTGGGCGGAGCCCGGGCACTGGAATGGGCCGTGAGCTACCCGGACCGCGTCCGGCGCTGTGCCGTGATATCCATTGGAGCCAGCAGCACCGCCGAGCAGATCGCTTTTGCCCAGGCCCAAACCCTCGCCATCCGCCAGGACGTCAACTTCAACGACGGCGATTACTACGGCGGCCCGGAGCCGGAAGCCGGCCTTGCCCTGGCACGCAGGATCGCACACATCACCTACCGCTCCGCGTACGAGCTGGAGACCCGGTTCGGCCGCAACGCCCAGAGCAGCGAGAGCCCGCTCGAAGCGGTGTCGCTGGGGGACCGCGGCCGCTACCAGGTGGAGAGCTACCTCGACCACCAGGGCACCAAGCTGGTCCGGCGCTTCGATGCCAACAGCTACATCGCCATCACCGAAGCGCTCATGAGCCACGACGTGGGCCGCGGGCGCGGTCCGCTCAAGGACGCGTTGGCCCAGGCCACGGCCGAGTTCTTTATTGCCGCCGTGAATACGGACCGGCTGTATTTTCCGGCACAGTCTTATGAACTCGCGGCTGCGCTGCCGGGGGATGTGCCAGTGCACGTCATCGAAGCGCCCATCGGCCATGACGGCTTCCTGACCGAGATCGGCCAGCTCAGCACGCAGTTGCGGCAGAACTTCTTCGCATAGCCCCGTCGGCTCAATGTGCATTTTTGCAGAGCAGTTCTGCAGAAAATGGCGTTGAGCCTGCGGCAATGTGAGTCCATACTCTAGGGGACCGGCGCGTTGGTGGTGCACATCACACGCGGCCGCTACGGAATGGTCCACATGGCGTCGACGGAGACGCCGAAGGAGTTCACAAATGAGCACGCAAGACTCCGCCGCAAGGCGCGCAGATGAGACTGACGTCAAGGCCTCCGGCCTGAAGAAGGTGGTGACGGCCTCGATGGCCGGCACTGTTGTTGAGTGGTACGAGTTCTTCCTCTACGCCTCGGCGGCAACACTGGTTTTCGGCAAGATGTTCTTCCCCAATTCCGGCACGGAGCTGGACGGGATTATTGCCGCCTTCGTGACTTACGCGGTGGGCTTCGTCGCCCGTCCCATCGGCGGCATCGTTTTTGGCCACTTCGGTGACAAGTTCGGCCGCAAGCAGCTGCTCCAGCTGAGCATCATCCTGGTGGGCGTCTCCACGTTCGCGATGGGCTGCCTCCCCACCTTCGCGCAGATCGGCTACTGGGCACCCGCCCTGCTGGTGTTCCTGCGGTTCGTGCAGGGCTTCGCCGTCGGCGGGGAATGGGGCGGCGCCGTGCTGCTCGTGGCTGAGCACAGCCCCAGCAAGTCTCGCGGATTCTGGTCCAGCTGGCCGCAGTCTGCCGTGCCCATGGGCAACCTCCTGGCCACCGGCGTGCTCTTCACCCTGTCCTCCACGCTGTCCTCTGCCGACTTCCTCGGCTGGGGCTGGCGCGTCGCCTTCTGGCTGTCCGCGGTGATCGTGATCGTGGGCTACTACATCCGGACGAAGGTCCAGGATGCCCCTATCTTCCTCGAGGCACGCAAGGAAGTTGTTGTTGAGAACAAGGGCTACGGCGTGGCCGAAGTCTTCCGCCGGTACCCGCGCGGTGTCTTCACCGCCATGGGCCTGCGGTTCGCTGAAAATATCCTTTACTACCTCGTGGTCACGTTCTCCATCACCTACCTGAAGGTTGTGGTCCAGACCGACACGTCCAGGATCCTCCTGCTCCTGCTGGTGGCGCACTTCATCCACTTCTGCGCCGTACCGATGGTCGGCAAGCTTTCGGATGCCTTCGGCCGCAAGCCCGTGTACATGGCCGGCGCCATCCTCGGCGGCACCTGGGGCTTCTTCGCCTTCCCGATGATGGACACCAAGAACGACCTCGTCATCCTCGCCGCCATCACCATCGGACTCCTGTTCCACGCACTGATGTACGCCGGCCAGCCTGCGATCATGGCCGAGATGTTCCCCACCCGGATGCGCTACTCCGGCGTATCACTCGGGTACCAGGTCACTTCGATCGTTGCCGGCTCCCTGGCCCCGATCATCGCCACGGCGCTGCTGAGCAACTTCAAGTCCTCCGTCCCGGTGGCGCTCTACCTGCTGGGCGCGTGCCTGGTCACGATGGTGGCGGTGTACTTCCTCAAGGAAACCCGGGGGATTTCGCTGCACGACGTTGACGCCGCGGACGCGCAGGGCACGGCGGACCTCCTGGCCGCTGCCAAAGTATCCGCCAGGAAGTAGTTTCGATGCGAGCAGCAGTCCTTTACGCCGCTGTCCCCGCCGGCACCAGCTACACGCAAGCCCGCCCGCTTGTGGTGGAGGAACTTGAGCGGCCCGAACCCCGCGCCGGCGAACTCGGGGTGGCCATCACCTACTCCAGCCTGTGCCACTCGGACCTGTCGGTAGTGGACGGCTCCCGGGTACGGCCGCTGCCCATGGCGCTGGGGCATGAGGCCGTCGGGAGGGTCGTGACGGTCGGCGAGGGAGTGGAGGACGTCTCGGCGGGGGACCATGTGGTGCTCGTCTTCGTCCCCAGTTGCGGCGACTGCCGCGCGTGCCGCTCCGGCCGCCCGGCCCTGTGCCACCGCGCCGCAGAGGTCAACGGCTCGGGAGACCTGCTGCACGGGGAGGCTCTGCTGCGGACGCCGTCGGGGGAGCGGATCAACCACCACCTCGGGGTATCGGCTTTTGCTGACTACGCCGTGGTGGCACGGGAATCCGTCGTGGTGATCGGCGACGACGTCCCGGACACCGTCGCGGCCATGTTCGGCTGCGCCGTGCTCACCGGCATGGGCGCAGTGTTGAACACCGCGGCGGTCACCGCCGGACAGTCGGTGGCCGTCTTCGGCCTCGGCGCCGTCGGGCTTTCCGCCGTGATGGCGGCGTCCCTGGCCGGTGCCGCCGCCGTCATTGCCATCGACCCGAACGAGGGCAAGCATCAGCTCGCAATGGACTGCGGGGCGACGGCAGTGGGAACTCCGGCCGATGCCGCGCGACTGGTCGCTGAGGCGACCGGCGACGGTGTGGACGTCGCCGTTGAAGCGGTGGGGTCCGCGGGGGTGATCGGCTCGTGCCTGGACCTCGTCACCCGCGGCGGCGCCGTCGTCTCCGTCGGGCTGCCAAAGCCCTCAGCGGAACTGACTGTGGGAGCGCTCCAGTTCGCCGGTGCGGGGAAGCGGCTTCTTGGTTCGTACATGGGAGACGCGGTCCCGGAGCGCGACATTCCGCTGTATCTTGACCACTGGCGCGCCGGACGGCTTCCGGTGGAACTGCTGCACACGGACACGCGGCCGCTCGCGGAAATCAACGAGGGCCTCGATGCGCTGGCGGCCGGGACAGTGGTTCGCCGCCTGTTCCAGGCATAGGTAAATGTCAGGCTGCCAGGATGTCCTGGCGGCCTGACACTTCCGTTTTGAGCGCTGCCACCACGGCCCGGACGGACGCCGAGCGCAGCGACTCCGGACGGGCCACCGCCCAGATGGGAAGCTGCCGCTGGAACAGCTCAGGAAGCACCGGAACGAAGTCCGGGTTGTCCGCGACCATGAAGTTCGGCAGCAGGCCAATGCCCGCACCGCAGCGGACCGCCTCCACCTGGGCGAAGACGCTGGTGGCCTGGAAGCTGGATTTTGGGGCTGGCAGCTGGGACGACCGGTGCCCCAGCTCCGCCACCTGCAGCGCCGACTCCACATAGGAAACGAAGCCGTGATCCCGGACGTCGTCCAGGGCAGCCGGCAGCCCGCGGGAGCGGACATAGTGCGGGCTGGCGTAGAGCCGCAGGAAATAGTTGGTGAGGAAGATGGGCTGCGCGTTGGTGACGTCCATCCGGCCCACCACCACTTCCAGGTCCACGCCGGAGCGGTTCTGGCTGACCTTGCGGGTGGCGCTGAGCATCTCGACGTTCAGCAGGGGGTTGCCCTGCTGCAGGCGGACCAGCGCCGGCGCGACGAATTCTGCACCGAAGCCGTCGGAAGTGCTGATCCGGACCAGGCCGGACAGCGAATCTTCGCCGTTGCTGAGGGCGCCGGTCAGAGAGCCGAGTGTCGCCTCGATCGCCTCGGCGGCGGCAACGGCATGGCTGCCCAGTTCGGTCAGTTCCCAGCCGTGCGGGCTGCGCTCCAGCGTCCGTCCGCCGAGCTGCTTGTCCAGCGCCATGATCCGGCGGGAAATGGTGGTGTGCGTTGTGCCCAGGGTTTCTGCCACGGCGTTGAACCGGCCCAGCCTGGCCACCGTCAGCAGGATCAGCAGGTCATCCGGACTCGGCAGCCGGTTCAAATCCACTTCTTCACTTCCACGCTTTCAATCTCCGGAACGGCTGTTCGGAGGTATGTGCATCAATGCACATACCGTCTGTATTTTTTCCTCTTGATTGCACTGTAACAGGGTGTGATGGTGGACACGGAACTTCCAGCAATAGGGCTGGTACACGAAGCAAAGGAGCTTTCGCCATGGCAGTTGTCGCCTGGATCGGTCTCGGAAACATGGGTGGGTCGATGTCAGCAAACCTGGCTAAGGCCGGTCACGACGTCCGCGGATTCGACCTCAATCCCGAGGCGGTGGCGGCTGCCGAAGCAGCCGGCGTGAAGCCCGTGGCCAGCATTGCCGCGGCCGTGGACGGTGCCGACGTCGTCTTCACCATGCTGCCGAAGGGCGAGCACGCCCGTGCCGTGTACCTGGGCGAGGACGGCCTCCTGGCCCACGCCGACACCCGGACGCTGCTGGTGGATTCCTCGACCATCGACATCGCCTCCGCCCAGGCATTGCACGACGCCGCCGCTGCCGCCGGCTTCCGGTTCGTGGACGCCCCGGTCTCGGGCGGCATGAGCGGCGCGAAGGCGGGGACGCTCACCTTCATGATCGGCGGCGAGGCGGGCGCCGTGGCCGAGGCCACCGAATACATCCGCCCCATGGCCTCCAACATCATTCCCACCGGCGGCGCCACCACCGGGCAGGCAGCGAAGATCTGCAACAACCTGATGCTCTTCATCAACCTCGCCTCCACCGCCGAAGGTGCCGTACTCGCCGACCGCCTGGGCTTGGACAAGCAGGTCTTCTGGGACATCGCCTCGGTGTCCTCCGGCGACAGCTGGGCGCTGCGGACCTGGTACCCGGTGGCCGGCGTCGTGCCCACCGCTGCCTCCAACAACGACTTCGCCCCGACGTTTACCACGGAACTGGCGAACAAGGACATCGGCCTGGCCATCAGCGCTGCCCGCGACACCGGCACTCCACTGGAGATCGGCGAGCACGTGCAGACGCTCTTCCAGCGCCTCATCGACTCCGGGCAGTCCGGTAAGGACTGCTCCATGATCATCAAACTCGTCGACGGCTCGCTCGAGTCCTCCAACTAACCGCAGCCTGCTTCACGAATAGGACTTACCCATGGAACGCATTCCGCACTTCATCAACGGCGCCCTGATCAGCGACGCCGACCGCTTCGGCCCCGTCTTCAACCCCGCCACCGGAGCACAGGACAAAGAGGTGGCCCTCGCGTCGGCCGCACGCGTGGAGGAGGCCATCGCTGCCGCCCAGGCCGCCCTGCCGGGCTGGCGGGCCACGAGCCTGGCCAAGCGCACCAACATCTTCTTCCGGGTCCGGGAACTCCTCACGCAGCGGAAGTCCGAGCTGGCTGCCATCCTCACCAGCGAGCACGGCAAGGTGCTTTCCGATGCTGAAGGCGAGATCTCCCGAGGCCTCGAAAACATCGAATTCGCCACCGGACTCTCCCACATGCTCAAGGGCGAACGCTCGGAGCAGGTGTCCAGCGGCGTGGACGTCCACTCAGTGCGCCAGCCGGTCGGCGTGGTCGCCTGCATCACCCCGTTCAACTTCCCGGCCATGGTGCCGTTGTGGATGATCGGCAGTGCGCTCGCCTGCGGCAACACCGTGCTCCTCAAGCCCAGCGAGAAGGACCCGTCGTCGGCCGTTTTCATTGCCCAAGTCTTCGCGGAGGCGGGCCTGCCCCCGGGCGTCCTGAACGTGGTCCACGGCGACAAGGAGGCCGTGGACGTCCTGCTGGAACACCCCGGCGTCAAGGCTGTCAGCTTTGTGGGATCCACTCCGATCGCGCAGTCCATCTACAAGCGTGCGGCCGACCACGGCAAGCGCGTCCAGGCACTGGGCGGCGCCAAGAACCACATGGTGGTCCTGCCGGACGCAGACCTGGACATGGCCGCTGACGCCGCCGTGTCAGCTGCCTACGGCTCGGCGGGTGAACGGTGCATGGCTGTGTCCGTGCTGGTGGCGGTGGGCAGCATTGCCGACGACCTGGTGAAGGCCATTTCAACGCGCATGGCGGACCTCAACATCGGTCCCGGCACGGACCCCGCCTCGCAGATGGGTCCCCTCATCACCAAGGAACACCGGGACAGGGTGGCTTCCTATGTCGCGGGCGCCGCCAACGAAGGCGCCACGGTTGTAGTGGACGGCCGCGAGCAGGTGTTCGACTCGGACGGCTTCTTCATCGGCGTCAGCCTGGTGGACCACGTGAAGCCGGGCATGAAGGTGTACGACGACGAAATCTTCGGTCCTGTGCTGTCGGTGGTCCGCGCGGACAGCTACAGCGACGCGGTCCGGCTGGTGAACGAGAACGAGTTCGGCAACGGCGTGGCCATTTTCACGCGCGACGGCGGTGCGGCCCGCCAGTTCGAGTTCGACGTCGAGGCCGGCATGGTGGGCGTCAACGTGCCCATCCCGGTACCGGTGGGGACGTTCTCGTTCGGCGGCTGGAAGAACTCGCTGTTCGGCGACACCCACATGTACGGCCCGGACAGCATCCGCTTCTACACCCGCGGAAAAGTGGTGACCACACGCTGGCCGGATCCATCCACATCGGTGATCGACCTCGGCTTCCCGCAGGTGGACTAGGAGGTCAGTCGTTGGGGCGGGCGCTGGCCCGCTTTTTGTCGGTGGTCACTGCCAGACTTCAGCTATGGAAGGCAATAGCAGGCCGGGAGAGGCATCGGAGGACGCAGGCAGCGGGATCACGGTCAGGGACCTGATTGGTCTCCTGGCCTCGGTCCGGCCCTGCGGCGACAGTGCCGCCCTGATCGACCAGGTGCGGGATCTGGAGGACCTGAAATCAGCCGCGGCCTCGATGCAGGCCCGCTCCTCGGTGGCGTTCGATGTCCAGCAGCGCCGTGCGCAGGCCGAGTCCGGGCTGCCTGCTGATGAACTGGGCAAAGGCGTCGCGGCTCAGATCGCTTTGGCCCGCCGTGAATCTCCGGCCCGCGGCGGCCGGCTGCTTGGACTGGCGAAGGCCCTGGTCACGGAGATGCCCCACACCCTGGCGGCCCTGCGCGCCGGCCAACTCAATGAGTGGCGCGCCACGCTGCTGGTAAAGGAAACAGCCTGCTTGTCCGCGGCGGGCCGGTGCGCAGTCGATGAACAGCTCGCCGCGGACTCCGGAGCGCTGGCGGGCGCCGGCGACCGGACCATCGTCGCGGCGGCCCGGACGGCGGCGTATCGGCTGGACCCCCACTCAGTGGTGAATCGTGCCCGCCAGGCCGTGGCAGACCGGCACGTGAGCCTTCGCCCGGCACCGGACGCCATGACTTACCTGACCGCGCTACTCCCGGTCACAGCCGGTGTGGCAGTCCACGCAGCGCTCACCCGGCAGTCCGACGCGCTGCGCTCGGCCGGAGACAGCCGGTCCCGGCGGACAAATCATGGCGGATGACTTGGTAGAACGCATCACGGGGACGCCGGGCGGGATCGTGGGAATTGAAATCCAGCTCATCATGACCGACCGCACCCTGTTCCAGGGCGACAGCGAACCGGCGAGGCTTCCGGGCTACAGTGTGGTCTCCGCCGGGTGGGCCAGGGAGATCTGCGTCCAGGACCAGAGCCAGGGCCAACCTCAGGGCCTGAGCCAAGACCGTGACCGGCCGTTGAACGTTTGGCTGCGGCGGCTCTACACCGCCCCGTGCACTGGTGAGTTGCTCGCCATGGATTCCCGGGCAAGGCTCTTCCCTACCGCGTCTCCGCCGCTTCATCCAGGCACGAGATGGCACCTGCCGCACGCCTTACTGCGATGCGCCGATCCGCCACCACGACCACATCGTCGCATGGCAGCACGGCGGGCCCACGAGCCTTGGCAACGGCAGCGGGCTCTGCGAATCCTGCAACCACACCAAGGAGTCCCCTGGGTGGTACGCAGAACCGCGGCCAGGACCTCGGCACACGCTGGAAATCCACACTCCGACCGGGCACGGCTACCAATCCACGGCGCCTCCACTGCCCGGGACATCACTGCCCGCGCCGCCGCCTCCTATGAACCGTCGCCATAGACGCGAGCTTCTTCACCGCGCGAAGATTCTCAAACGCTCCCGGCCAGTCGGCCCGCTGGCTGCCTGAGGACAGACTGCTGAAGGGAACCGGCGGCCCGAAGTAAGCCGGCAGCCCGAAGGAAAACGTCAGCATTGGGAGAAAGCGGGAGGGGCGCCTAACCCTTCATGATCTCGTCACGCCGGGTCATGTATTCCTCCATGGCGATTTCGCCGTTGCTGTACTGCTGGTCAAGTTCCGCCAGTTTCCGTGCGCGGAAACCCTGAGGGGCCGACGGCGGCGGGGGAGTAACCGGGGCGGACGGCTGCTGCGGCTGCTGGCGTGACTGGTTGGCCGGATACTCGGGGCTGTCCTCGTACGGTACCTGTCCGGGGCCGCCGGAGGCAGGATAGCCGGGGTTTTGGAAAGCCGGAGCCGGGTAGCCAGGGTTCTGGTAGGGCTGGTCGAGCGGGGGCTGCTGGCCGCCGCCGAGCTGCCGGAAGCCGCCGCCGAAATAGTCCTGCTGGGTGTAGCCGTCACGCGGCTGGTTATTGGGCCGGCCTGGCTGCTGGCCAGGAAACTGGTTCGGGAACTGCCCGGGAAACTGACCCGGGTACTGTCCGTTGAAATCCTGGTTCCGGTTCCTGCCCCGGACGGACTTCCGGTACATACGCATGGCGAAGGGAATCAGGAACGACAGGATGATGATCCAGAAGAACACGTTGCTCACAGTGGAGGGCCTCTCAGAAGTGTCCCTTCAGTTTAACCCCCGGCAGCCAGACTGCCCTGTCCGACCATTGCCGGCCGATCACTTCCGGCCGATCATTTCCATACGATCGTTCCCGTCCGATCATTTCCGTACTGCGGGCATGCCCAGGAACCGTCCGTACTCAGCGACTGCTTTGTCGATCGCACGGTGGCCGGCCGGGCCGGGATCAGAGCGGGTGCGGATATCCAGCTCACAGCGTCCGCCAGCCAGGTCATGGCGCCACGAACCGATCATGCGGCCGTCGCTCAGCACAACATGCATCGGAGTGTCCCGCTCAGGCAGGGCAGGGGCGGTGCCGCCCAGGAAATACCGTGACCGTGAGTAGCCCATGACGTATTCGTCGTAGCACTGGATCAGGTCGATCCTGGGCCCGCCTTCGGCCTCGGCAGCAGGCCCGGGCTCGGCAGCAGGACCGCGCCCGGCGGAACTGAAATAGAAGTCCAGTCCGTCCAGCGTCGCAGCCGTGAGTACGTCGGGTTCAGCCTCCAGCACGATTCCCAGACCCAGCCGGACATCAGTCACTGTGAGCCCGGACCAGTCGGCACAGTCCTTGACCGTGGCCGGTCCGCGGCTGAGGAAATAGCGGCGGACGAGTTCGGCCAGCGCCTCGGAGCGGTGTTCGTGACCGTCAGCTGATGCCGGAACGCGTTCATCGAAGAGAGCGTAGGTCTGCTTGAGCGCGCCGCCGGTGCTGCGCACGGGTGTGCCGCTGGTCAGGACGCCACTGATCTCAGCATGCATGATCAGGTAGGCGAGCTCCAGGCCTTTGGCTGCGAATCCGTGGCGCTGCAGTTCCAGTGCGAGCTGCTCCCGGGTTTTGTGGGCGCCGCCGGCAACGGCGTCGGCCAGGATCCGGGCGCTTCGGGACGCTGCTTCGGCGTCGATGCCGGTCTGGCGATACATGCCTCCGTTGCCCTGGTGCAGCCGGGGAGCCGAGAGCATCAGAAGCCAGCGAAGGTCGTCCCGGTGCACAAAATGCCAGGTGGGCCGGAGGATATGGGTCCGGAGGATCCGGCCGTCGGCCACTGCCTCTTCGACATCGGCAGCGGAGGCTCCTGCAGTGCGCTGCGCCAGCGACCAGCGGGCATACGGGAACTCCTGTGACTGGACGGCGAGGAGGTTCTTCAGTGCAGCTTCGGCAGAGACCGCGCGGGGATGGCGGAGCAGCTGCTGGCTGAGCCGCAGCCTGACGACGTCGTCAGCGTCCACGTGCGCCTAGTTCCGGTCGGACTCGAGTCCCGCTGCCCCTAGTCCCGCGGCCTCGCCCGAGCCCAGCGGCATCCCGGGCCCGAATACGGGACCTGGCGTGGGGCGCTTGGCTGTGATGCCGTCCCCGGATGACTGGTGGCGAAGCCGGCGGACAACCCACGGCACGAAGTATTCGCGTGCCCACACCAGGTCGCCGGACCGCGCCTGCCGCCAGCTGCGCTGGGGCAGGGGCTTGGGGGAGAGCGGCTCCAGGGTGTGCTGGATGTTCAGTGAATCGAGCACCATCGCGGCTATGGTGTGGTGGCCCAAAGGCGAGAAGTGCAGGCGGTCCTGGTCCCACATCTGCGGATCGCTGAGCTGGCGGAGGGACCACATGTCGGCGATGACGGCATCGTGCCGCGCGGCCACGGTGCGAAGGTTTTCGTTGTAGATGGCGATCTTGCTGCGGACCCTGCCCAGGACGGACGAACCGGTGTCCGGGCCGTTGAACAACACCACGGTGGCGCCGCCCAGGCTGAGGATGTGCACCACCGAGTCCAGCTTTTCAGCCAGCGCATCAGGGTCGCCGCCGGGCCGGATGAGGTCGTTGCCTCCGGCCGAGAGGGTCACCAGGTCAGGCTTGAGGGCCAGGCACGGTGCCAGCTGCTGGTCAACGATCTGTTCCAGGAGCCGTCCCCGCACCGCAAGGTTGGCATAGGCAAAATCGCTGTGCCCGCGGCTCAGTTCCTCGGCCACCCGGTCCGCCCAGCCACGGTGCCCGCCGGGACTTCCCGGTTCGGGGTCGCCGATGCCCTCGGTAAAGGAATCGCCCATGGCAACGTAGCGTCCCCAGGGGTGGCTATCAACGGTGTCCTGCGGGTTCGGAATGGCTTCAGTTTCGCTCACGTTTCCATCCTGCCTCGTAGGTAACAAGCTACGCCACCGTAGGTTGTTACCCGGAGGTAACTGCAAGAATGGAACCCATGACTGAAGCCGACGTTTCCACTGCCCCTGTTGTCCTGTGGTCCACTCCTGACGAAGAGCGCTCGGGTAAGCCACTCCTGGTCCTGCTGCACGGCTACGGTGCCAACGAACAGGACCTGCTCAGCCTTGTCGATCTGCTGCCCGGCGATTTCGCGGTGGCGTCCGTCCGCGCCCCCATCGCCATGGGCCCGGGGTTCACATGGTTCCCGCTGACGGACTCCGCCGACTATTCACTCGACGCGGTTAAGGATGCCGCAGCCTTTGTGCTGGACTGGCTCGACGGCGTCAAAGGTGACCACCCGTCCGTCACGTTGCTCGGGTTCTCCATGGGAATGGCGATGGCCACCACGCTGCTGAGGCAGCGCCCGGCGGACTTTGCCGCCGTCGTCGGGCTTTCCGGCTTTGCGGTGAACGCCGGAGGGGACCCGACTTTCCGGGACGGCGAACTGGACGGCAGCGTTCCGTTGTTCTGGGGCCGCGACCAGCAGGACCCCGTCATCACCCAGGACAAGATCGAATACACCATGGGCTGGGTGCGGAAGCACGTGAAGCTGACGAAGGTCCTCTACACAGGGATGTGGCACGGGATCAACCAGCAGGAGATCGGCCACGTTTCCGAATTCCTCACCCACGAGGTGCTGAAAAAGTAGTTCAGCGCTGCAACGGCTAGGAACCGGCGGGAGTCAGAATCCGCACGGTCCGGCCGTTCACAGTGACCGTGTCGCCATGGTGCAGCTGCCGGCCGCGGCGGTCGTCGATGTCGCCGTTGACCTTGACCAGGCCGTTCTTGATCAGCTCCGTGGCCTCAACTCCGTCCTCCACGAGGCTGGCCAGCTTCAGGAGCTGGCCCAGGCGGATCATCTCGTCGCGGATGGGGATCTCTTCGATTTCCGGGTTGCTCATACAAGCAATGATGCCTGACGTAAGGTGAATCCAGTGACCCATGCACCCCGTCTGCCCCTCATTGCAGGACTGCCGATTGCCGTAGCCGCCGGACTCGCCATCCCCGTCCAGGGCCGGATCAACGGCGCACTGGGCGCCCGGCTGGACGACGGCATTGCCGCCGCCGTGGTGAGTTTCACCACGGGACTGATCGTGATGGTCCTGGTGTCGCTGGTCCTGCCGCGGGGACGCCGCGGGCTCGCCCAGATCCTCCCTGCGCTCCGGGAACGACGGTTTCCCCCGATCTACGTGATGGCAGGCGGCATCGGCGCGTTCTTTGTGTTTGCGCAGTCCTTCACCGTTGGCCTGCTGGGCGTGGCCCTGTTTACGGTTGCCACCGTCACCGGGCAAACGCTCAGCGGGCTGCTCGTGGACCGGCTCGGCATCGGCCCCGCCGGCAAGAAGTCCGTCACCGCCATCCGTGTCATCGGCACTGTGCTGACCATCGCCGCCGTCGCGTGGGCAGTGTCCCCGCGGTTCGGCGGCGCCGGGGGTTCCGGGGCCGGTTCCGGGGGAGGCGGTACCGACCCGGCGCAGCTGCTCCTCCCGGTGCTCCTGCCCGTTATTGCCGGTTTCCTGATGAGCTTCCAGCAGGCCATGAACGGGACGGCCACGGTGCACTACGGCACCCCCATCGCGGCCACCCTGGTGAATTTCATCTCCGGCGCTACGGTGCTGTGGCTGGCCTGGCTGATCAAGCTGGCGGTCGCCGGGCCCGGCAACGGGCTGCCGGCCGAATGGTGGTACTACCTCGGCGGTCCCATGGGCTGCGCGTTCATCGGACTGGGCGCACTACTGGTCCGGAGCCTGGGGGTCCTGGTCACCGGGCTGGGCATGATTGCGGGCCAGCTGCTGGGGTCATTGGGCCTGGACCTCGCCTTTCCCGCGCCCGGCACAGTGGTGGCCCTGCCCACGATCCTCGGCACCGTCCTGACGCTCGGTGCGATAGTCCTGGCCACCCTTCCCTGGCCGCGCGGCGCCCTCAAGCGGCAGCCGGGCCGGTAGGCTAGGACACGCAGCTTCCTGCACATCTTTCCTTCGTACCGCCCCGCCCGGCAACCAGCAGGGTACAGGGGCCTAGAAACCGCGCGGACCGCACCCAGCGGCCCTGTAGAAATTGGAGTTCCCCATGGCAGCAAAATCCGTTCTCGACCAGGTCATCTCCCTCTCCAAGAGGAGGGGCTTCGTTTTCCAGGCCGGTGAAATCTATGGTGGCTCCCGTTCTGCCTGGGACTACGGGCCCCTCGGCGCCGAGCTGAAGGAAAACATCAAGCGCCAGTGGTGGCAGTCGGTAGTCCGCGGCCGCGAGGACGTGGTGGGCCTGGACTCCTCCGTGATCCTGCCCCGCCAGGTCTGGGAAGCCTCCGGCCACGTGGAGGTCTTCTCCGATCCCCTGGTGGAGTGCCTTTCCTGCCACAAGCGGTACCGTGCCGACCACCTCGAAGAAGAGTACGAGGAAAAGAAGGGCCGTCCGGCCGAAAACGGCCTGAAGGACATTGCCTGCGCCAACTGCGGCACCCGTGGTGAATGGACCGAGCCCCAGGAATTCTCCGGCCTGCTCAAGACCTTCCTCGGTCCGGTGGCCAGCGAGGAGGGCATGCACTACCTGCGCCCGGAAACCGCGCAGGGCATCTTCGTGAACTTCAACAACGTGCTCACCACCTCCCGGAAAAAGCCGCCGTTCGGCATCGGCCAGATCGGCAAGTCCTTCCGCAACGAGATCACGCCCGGAAACTTCATCTTCCGCACCCGTGAGTTCGAGCAGATGGAGATGGAATTCTTCGTCGAGCCGGGCACGGACGAGCAGTGGCACCAGTACTGGATGAAGGAACGCATGGACTGGTACACCGGACTGGGCCTCAAAGCCGAGAACCTGCGTTTCTTCGAGCACCCGCTGGAGAAGCTGAGCCACTACTCCAAGGGCACAACGGACATCGAATACCGCTTCGGCTTCCAGGGCTCCGAGTGGGGCGAGCTGGAAGGCATCGCCAACCGCACGGACTTCGACCTCTCCACGCACTCCAAGGCTTCCGGCCACGACCTGAGCTACTTCAACCAGGCCACCAACGAGCGCTACACCCCGTATGTGATCGAACCCGCCGCCGGCCTGACCCGGTCCTTCATGGCGTTCCTCATTGACGCGTACACCGAGGATGAGGCCCCCAACGCCAAGGGCGGCGTGGACGTGCGCACCGTGCTCAAGCTGGACCCGCGCCTGGCCCCCGTCAAGGCCGCCGTGCTGCCGCTGAGCCGCAACGAGGACCTGTCCCCGAAGGCCAAGGCCCTGGGCACCCAGCTGCGCAAGAACTGGAACATCGACTTCGACGATGCCGGCGCCATCGGCCGCCGCTACCGCCGCCAGGACGAAATCGGCACCCCGTTCTGCATCACCGTGGACTTCGACACCCTCGAGGACCAGGCCGTGACCATCCGTGAACGCGACACCATGAGCCAGGAACGCGTCTCCCTGGACAAGGTGGAGGGCTACCTGGCCGCGCGGCTGATCGGCGCCTGAGCATGGCCATCGAATACCGCGAATGGCGCGAGGGCGACGACCTTGCACTGCTCGAACTCTGGGGCGGCCCGGAGACCGAACAGGCACGGCAGTTCCGCGGCACGCTCGCACCCTCGGGCAACACGCCGTGGCGCCGCTGCATTGTGGCCGAGGACGTCGTGGACGGCGTGGCCATCCCGGTCGCGGCGGCAGTGGTCCACGAAGCATCGCTGCACCCCGAACGCCTCTGGATGTACATCGAGGTGGCAAAGGACCACCGCCGCGCCGGCGTTGGCTCCACCCTGCTGACCATGCTCCGGCACGAAGCCGGCCAGGCGCCGTCGGGCGTGTCCAGGCTGCGGACCAAGGTGGAGCCGGGCACGCCCGGCGCCGCGTTCGCCGAAGCTGCCGGCCTGGTTCCGATCCAGCGCTCCCGCCTCGTCGTGGTGGCACCGGGGGCGCTCAAGCTGCCGGTCTTCGGCGACGGTTCGGAGGCCGCGGCCTCCGAACAGATCGAGGACCTTGCCACCGGTTCGGTGGAACTCAGCGACGTGGTGGGCCGGTACTACACGGCCGTGCACACCTGGGATAGCCCGGGCGAGCTCAGCATCGGCACCGTGCAGCGGCTGTTCCTCGACGAACTCAGCGGGGCGCACGGCGCGATCGTACTCCGGGCGCCGAAGGCCAGCGCCTTCGGTCAGGGTGTCCCTGCCAGCAGGAAGGGCCGGCTCGAGGCATTCGCCATCAGCTACGCGGAACTTGCCCCCGGCGGCGAGAACCCGGCGGGCGGCGAGGGGTCCGCGTCGGGCCAGCCAACGGATGTGTTCGTCGGCCACGATCCCAAGCTGTCCGAGGAGGAAGCCCGCTCGGCGGTCCGCGATCTTCTGGCGCTCATCGCGTTCCAGCACCCCGTGGTGCTGGAACTGGACGATTCGATGACTGCCCTGCGCGCCGTCGTCGAGCCTTTGCTGCAGAGCGGCACGGCCAGTCTCCGGGGCAGCGAAACCCTGGTGGTTTCCGACCCCGCCTAGGCACTAACCCAATTGACCCGCAGCGGCAGCCGTTTCGACGGCGCCCGCTGCGGGTCAATGTGGTTTAAGGCCGCCGGCTACTTGGGGATCACCGGGGGAACGAAGTCGAACGTCATTCCCAGCAGCCACACCAGCAGGAGAACCACGGGCAGGTGGAACACGAACTGCAGGAAGGTGAAGCCCACCAGGTCACGGGCCCGGAGTTTGAGCACGGCGAGCAGCGGCAGCATGAAGAACGGGTTGATCAGGTTGGGCAGCGCCTCCGCGATGTTGTAGATCTGAACGGTCCAGCCCAGGTTCATGTTCACATCCGTCGCCGCCTGCATCACGTACGGCGCCTCCACGAGCCATTTCCCGCCGCCGGAGGGCACAAACAGGCCCAGCACGGCCGTGTAGAGGGCAATCACGACGGCGAAAGCACCGCCGCCGCCGATGTCCGAGAAGAATTCGGCCAAATGTGCCGACAGCGACATGCCCCCGTGGCCGGTGGCCTTCGTGAGGATGGCGGCCATGGCAGCGTAGAGCGGAAACTGCACCAGGATGCCTGCGGTCGCCGGAACTGCTTTGGTCACTGCCTGCAGGAAGTTCCGCGGCGTCCGGTGCAGCACCAGGCCCAGGATGAGGAATACGAGCAGGTAGCCGTTGAGGCTGCTGACCACAGTCAGGAATGGCTTCGTGAGGAACTGCGAGACCAGCCAGCCCAACGTCAGGATCCCCGCGAGGACCGGCAGGATCACGCTGTACTCCAGCCATTCGCCGGGCCGCGACCGTGGCTCGGGTTCGCTGGGGTCGTCGTCGAGATCCACACCGAGATCCGCGGCCGTGCGCACCGCGGCACCCCGCGGCGCCGAGAAATGGGCGATCACCGTAGTCAGCGCCATGAGGATGGCCAGGGTGAGCAGTGATTGCCACGTGAAGATGGTGGTGCCGAAATCCAGGACGCCGGTGATCTTGAGGAGCGCCGGCGGCAGGGAGGCTGCAGTGGCCTGCAACTGGGCGGCTGAGGACGACAGCCCCAGCGCCCATACGGCGCCGAGGCCCATGAAAGCGGCCGCACCGAGCGCCCGGTAGTCCACGGACAGGTCCTTGCGCCGTGCAATGGCACGCGCCAGGAGGCCGCCAAAGATCAGGCTGAGGCCCCAGTTGAGGAAGGACACGGACATCGACAGCATCGCTACGAAGCTCACGGCGGTCCGGGCGGTCGACGGGACCAGCGCGAGCCGGTCGATGAGCTTGGCCACCGGGGGAGAGGTGGCCACCACGTAGCCGGTGAGGACAACCATGGACATCTGCAGCGTGAATGCTGTGAGGTCCCAGAATCCGTTGCCGAAGGAATCGGCGATGGATTGCGGTGAGGCGCCGATCGCGAGGGCAGCTACGGCAATGAGCACCACGCCGGCCAGCGCGAAGATATAAGCGTCCGGAAACCACTTTTCCGTCCACGCCGCCAGCCTTTGGGCCAGGCGGGCCAGGCCGCGTTCGTCGATCTCGCTTCTTGTCAGGACGGTGTCTGCCACAGGAAGGATCCCTCTCCATTGAGTGCGTGCAAATGTGCTTGCGTACCCATGGAGCCTAGCCAAGGCCCGGCTCTGCCTGCCTAAGCGCGCTGTCCGCCCGCGCGCCGGGGACCTTCCGCCTCATCCAGCCGCCGGCGTTCCGCGTCCGTGGGAGCACCGCCACCCAGGTGCGCGGGCATCCACCAGTCGCCGGGCCGGGGTGCGAGGGGGAAGTCCGCGATGGCGGCGTCGATTCCGGCCTGCAGGATGCTCCGCAACATTTCAGTGGCAGGCTGGGCGTCACGGACGGGATCGGGCAAAACCGCGGGCAGCAGGGGCCCGCCCACGTGGATCCGCACAGGCGCGCGCCAGGCGCGAAGTGGTGAGAACCCGCGGTGGCGGGTCATGAGCCGGTGCGCTCCCCACACTGAAACGGGAATGATCGGCACGCCGGCTTCTGCCGCCATCCTGACGGCACCGGTCTTGCAGTCGCGGACCGTGAAGCTGCGGCTGACGCCCGCCTCGGGAAGGACGGCGATGTACTCGCCCGCGCGTAATTTCTCGACGGCGGCGTCATACGCGCCGCTGCCCGAACCGTATGGAACCACGACATGTCCGGCAGCGCTGATGGCCGGACCGGCGAGCCAGTGGTCGGCCGCGCCCTGGGTCACCAGATAGCGCAGCTCCGCCCGGTTGTGGCTCCACAGGAGCATCTCGGCGAAGGCAAAATCGAGGTAACTGAAATGGGTGATGGCGACGACGGCCCCCTCACCCGGCACCACCTGGCGGGACGCACCGTTGAGCGGCCCCGGTGGTGGCAGGTGTTCGCGGCCCGTGACGATGACGCGGATCCGGAAGAACCGGCGCAGCGCCAGCCCGGTGCCCACGATGAAACGGTAGAAGCGGTCATTGGGCTGCGGCCGCCAGGCCATTTCAGCGCCCGCCCGCCGGCCGCCGCGGGGGCCAGGGGATGAAGCCCGACGTCGACTCGACGTATTCCTTGTATCCCGGCCGGGCGGACATCGCCTTCTCCGTGAGCGGCTTCCCGGTCTTGCCCGCGAGCGCCCAGACCATCAGGGCCGGAGACAGGATGGTCAGGATTCCGGGCCAGGAGTCTGCGGCAATCAGGAACAGGCCGGTCCAGACGGCGGCGTCCCCGAAGTAGTTGGGGTGGCGGGTGTAACGCCACAGCCCCGTCTTCAGCACTGTTCCCTTGTTGGACGGGTTCTTCTTGAACTGTGCGAGTTGCCAGTCGCCCACCGTTTCGAACACGAAGCCGATGACCCACAGCAGCACTCCCAGGAGGGCGACCCAGCCCACTGCACCGGTGGCGAACATCCCTACCTGAACCGTCAGGGACACGAAGAACATCACAAGGCCCTGGGGCAGGTAGACACGGCGCAGTGCGTACACATCGCGGGAGCCCGGGGCGTCGCTGAGCATTGCCTCGTAGCGGGGATCTTCATGGCCGCCACGGGCGCGCCAGCCGATGTGGGTTCCGAGGCGGAGGCCCCAGACGCCTGTCAGCAGCAACAGCAGGAGGCGCCTGCCGTCGTCGCCCGTGCCGGAGGACAGCAGCCATGAGGCGACGGCGACGGCAACGAAGCCGGGTCCCCATGCCACGTCCATGACGGAGTGCCGCTTCTGCACCACGGCCACGGCGAAGGTGACCGCCAGGACACCCGCCACGGCCAGCGCCGTCCAAGGCAGGCTGGCCAGGAATTCGTTTACGGGAAATTCGGCCATGGTCACAGCACCACCGGAATGCCGGGGGCGGCGCCGGCCGGAAGCAAGGCATCCAACCGTGCCGAATCGCCGTCCAGTTCCACACCGGTGGTTTCCGCAAAGGCCTTGAGGACAAAGCCGGTGGCCAGCGTGTGCCACAGCCGGACCTTGCGGAACATGAAGTGACCTGCCCCGGCCAACGAGACATAGCGCATCTCGTCGGCCAGATCCGCTGCCCGTTGCGCAAATTTCAGCGATTGGGCCGGGCTTGTCCAGCGGTCCCTGGAACCGTGGACAATCAGCACCCTGCGGCCGGCCACATTTTCGGCCGGTGTCTCGGCGCTTAGCCAGGGGGCCAGGGCCACCACGGCGTCCACCTGGGGATCGTCGGCCGCGCACATGGCAGTGAGTCCGCCCATCGAGTGCCCCAGGAGGTAGACGGGCACTCCCGGGTGCCGGGCGTGGATCCGGGCCAGCGCCCATCGGGCATCCTGCAGCGGTGACATGTCCGGGCCGTTCCAGCCGCGTACGCTGTTCCGCAACGTCCAGACGGCAAGTCCGTGGCTGCCGCCGGCGCGGTGCAGGTGCTTGGCGAAGGGCACCATGCGGGCGGGGCTCAGGTGGCGGGCCTCTACGGGCTCGTAGCTGTGCGAGCGGCCGCCGTGCAGGACCAGGGCCACGCCGCGGGTAACGCCCGCCGCCTCGCGCACAGTTAGTACGGGCTTGTTGCTGCCTTCGTCATTCCTGCGATTACCCATGCGGGCCTCCAGACTCCTCGTCCTACATTTATAAACCCAAGGGTCCCGGCAATACGTCCAACCGGCCCTTCCCGGATCACAATGGGCATTCGGAGCCGCCGGGTCAGAAGATTGTGCGTGCTCCTAAAATCCCTTGACGGCGCCCGCTGAGAGGAGTAGGCCGGACGCGTAAGCTCCGGTCGTTAGCCCGATGGGAGGCGAAGTGGGCGGCCGGATCCGAGGTCGAAGAGGATCGGCGGTACTGGAAATGAACGCAACATCGTTCGATGCCCTGCGGGAACAGGTTCGCGGGCAAGTGATCACAGCGGATGATGCGGACTACGACGCTGCCCGCGCCGTCCACAACGGAATGATTGACAAGCGGCCCGCTGCCGTCGTGCGGGTGTCCCAGGTGGCGGACGTCATCGCTGCCGTCAACCACGCCAGGGACAACGGCATGCCCGTCGCCATCCGGGGCGGTGGCCACAGCGGGCCCGGGTTTGGCACGGCGGACGATGCAGTGGTCGTCGACTTTTCCGCCACCAGGGGGGTCCGGGTTGATCCGGCCGGCAAAACGGCCAGGACCGAGGCCGGCGCAACGTGGGCCGACTTCAACCACGCCACGCATGCCTTCGGGCTGGCGACCACCGGCGGCATCGTCGGTTCGACCGGTGTTTCGGGGCTGACCCTCGGCGGAGGCATTGGCTACCTTGACCGGAAATACGGCCTCAGCTGCGACAACCTCCTCTCTGCCGACGTCGTCACCGCGGACCGAAAGTTCCTCACCGCCAGCGAAACCGAGAACGAAGATCTTTTCTGGGCGCTGCGCGGCGGCGGCGGGAACTTCGGCGTCGTGACGTCGCTCGAATTCCGCCTGCATCCCGTGGATATGGTCCACGCCGGCATCATCATCTACCCGCTGGAGCACGCCGAAACCGTCGCGAAGTTCTACCGCGAGAACGTGGCGGCAGCCCCGCGGGAGTTCGGTGCCTTCCTCGCGTTCCACCAGGGGCCGCCGGTTCCGTTCCTTCCCGAGGAGTGGCATGGCAAGCCCGTCTGCATTGTCGTGGGTATGTGGACCGGGGATCCGGCCGAAGGACCGGCCCGCTGGCAGCCGTTCCTCGACGCCGCGCCGGTGGCGGGGTCCATGGTGGGGCCGATGCCCTACCCGGCCCTGAATTCGGCCTTCGACGGGATGTATCCCAAGGGGCTGCTCGCCTACTGGAAGGCGGCCTTCCTGACGGAACTCAACGACGGCGCCATCAACGCCCACTTGGAGTACGGGAAGCGGGTGCCCAGCGTACAGACCGCAGTGCACATCTACCCGATCGACGGCGCCGTACACGATGTGGGAATTGCGGACACGGCCTTCCCCAACCGGAATGCCAGGTTCTCCCCGGTAATTGCGTGCCACTGGGCGGATCCCGCGGAAAGCGCGGCGAACATCGCCTGGGTGCGGGACTTCGCGGCGGCGCTTCAGCCCTACTCTGAGACTGCGGGCTACATCAATTTCATGGACGGCGATGACACGTCCCGGGTCGCGGAAAACTACGGACCCAATTACGGCCGCTTGCAGGAAATTAAGGGCAAGTACGATCCCGGGAACCTGTTCCGTGTCAACCAGAACATCCAGCCCCAGTAAAGTGCAGGCATGAGGTTTTACTGCTGATGGGTGCCGGACACTCCCACGGTCACACAGATCATTCGGAGCCAACACCCGGGGCTCTCGCTGCCCGTAAACGGGCCAACTGGCTTCTCGCGGCGGTCTTGATTCCGCTGACGCTCCTGACCCTGGCGGCCATGGTCATGATGTGGCCGTCCGGGAACAAGGAGGACCTGAAGCTGGCCAGCCCGTACGCGGCAGCCCCGGGCGTGACGTTCGACACCGGCAAGATCCAGCGGGTGGTGGTGGAAAGCTGCATCCAGGGAAGCGCCGGCCAAAACGCCACCGCGCAGCCAGGCACGGGCCAGGATGCCGCCCAGCAGGGGAGCGAGTGCACCTTCGCCTTTACCGAGCCGGACAAGGGCGGCAACCCGGTCAAGGTGGTGATCAACCCGGACGTGGTGAAGTCCCACGGCGTCAAGGTGGGTGACGACATCCGGTACCTGAACCTGTCCAACGCGCAGGGCGCATCCGCCGGCCAGGGCGGCGCGCCCGCCTATATCTTCGTGGACTTCGTTCGCACCCTGCCGATCATCCTGCTGGCCGTCCTCTACGCGGTGGTGGTGATCGCCGTGGCGCGCTGGCGCGGTCTGCGGGCGCTGATCGGCCTCGTGGGAGCCTACGGGGTGCTGGTGACGTTCATGCTGCCCGGGCTGGTGGAAGGGAAGCCACCCCTGCTGCTGGCCCTGGTGGGTTCCACTGTGATCATGATCGGCGTTCTCTACTTCGCCCACGGCTTCTCGGCCCGCACCTCCACGGCGTTGCTGGGCACCATGTTCGGCCTGGGCATCACGGCGCTCCTGGCTGCCTGGGCCACGGACGCGGCAAACCTGGCGGGCGTGGGCAGCCATGACGCCGCCACGCTCGCGAACATCTCGGACAACATCTCCATTTCCGGCATCATCCTGTGCGGTCTGATCATTTCCGGACTTGGCGTGCTGAACGACGTCACCATCACCCAGTCTTCCGCGGTCTGGGAACTGTATGAACTCGCGCCGGAGACAAGCGCCCGCCAGCTCTTCTCCGCAGCCATGCGGATCGGCCGCGACCACATCGCGTCCACTGTCTACACCATTGCGTTCGCCTACGCTGGCGCCGCGCTGCCCATCCTGATCATCGTGATGCTGTACGACCGTCCGCTCGGCGAGGCGCTGACCAGCGCGGAACTGTCCGAGGAAGTCATCCGGACGCTCGTCGGTTCCGTAGGGCTGGTGCTGGCCATCCCCGTCACCACGCTGATCGCGGTGCTCGTGGTCAAGGCCACCGGGATCAGGCAGGCCGCCGTCCCGGAAACGGGCGGCAGCGGCTCCGGCACCACCGTTTCCGGCAGCATCCCTTCCCGCCGTGCATCCGTAACGCCCGACGACGTCGGGGACACCGGCGCGCTCGCGGCGGCGGCGGAGTTCTCCCGCGGCGGCCGGACGCGCGCAGCCGGCACCCCTGCCTCCCGTGAACCCGCGCGGGAACCCGTGCCCGGCAGCCGGCGTGCACGGCGGGCCGCGGAAGGGGAGTAGCAGGGGACAGGCCCGCGGTTGAACCCCTTTTCCGGCCGCCGGCTCGCCGACTTAACCGGCTGGAGGCCGATTTGCCCGGCTTTGAGACAATGAACGGGTGACTGTTGTAGCAACGCCTCCCGCCCCCAAGCTGGAACTCCCGCCCCTGAAGCTGGGCCCCATCACGGTGGACACCCCTGTGATCCTGGCTCCCATGGCGGGCATCACCAACTCCGCGTTTCGTCGCTTGTGCCGTGAGTACGGCGGCGGCATGTATGTGGCGGAGATGGTTACTTCACGTGCCCTCGTGGAGCGCACCCCCGAATCCCTGCGGATCATCTCCCATGACCCCGACGAAAAAGTGCGGTCCGTCCAGCTCTACGGCGTGGACCCCGTAACGGTCGGCCAGGCTGTCCGGATGCTCGTCGAGGAGGACCGCGCGGACCACATCGACCTCAACTTCGGCTGCCCCGTGCCCAAAGTGACCCGGCGCGGCGGCGGCTCAGCCCTGCCGTGGAAGATCGACCTCTTTACCTCCATCGTGCAGACCGCGGTGAAGGAGGCCTCCAAGGGGGGCGTCCCGCTGACCATCAAGATGCGCAAGGGCATCGACGAGGATCACCTGACGTACCTTGACGCCGGCCGGATTGCACGCGATTCCGGCGTCGCCGCCGTCGCGCTCCACGGCCGCACCGCGTCCCAGTTCTACTCCGGCCAGGCCGACTGGTCCGCCATCGCCCGGCTGCGCGAAGCGCTGCCGGACATTCCGGTGCTGGGCAACGGTGATATCTGGTCCGCTGAGGACGCGGTCCGCATGGTCCGCGAGACCGGCGTGGACGGCGTGGTGGTGGGCCGCGGCTGCCAGGGACGCCCGTGGCTGTTCGGCGACCTGCAGGCCGCGTTCGAAGGCAGCGACAAACGCCACAAGCCCAACCTGCGGCAAGTGGCCGAAGGTGTGTACCGCCATGCGGAGCTTATGGTCGAAACCTTCGGCAACGATGAAGGCAAGGCACTCCGCGAGATCCGCAAGCACATGGCCTGGTACTTCAAGGGTTATGTCGTGGGCGGCGAACTGCGGACGCGGCTGGCCCTGGTGACCAGCCTGCAGGTCCTGCGCGAAACGCTGGCCGAGCTGGACCAGGACTCTCCGTACCCCGGCGTCGATGCGGAGGGGCCGCGCGGACGCGCCGGTTCCCCGAAGAAGCCCGCGCTGCCGAAGGACTGGCTGGTCAGCCGGCAGATGGACGCCGACCAGACGCGCGACATCGCTGCTGCGGAACTGGACGTCTCAGGTGGCTGAAACCCGGACCACCGCGCCCGTGCTGCCAGGCTACGAGGCCCACGACTCCGCCCGCTGGGTGGAGGAACCGCCCAAAACCACCTACCGCTCCGACTTCGAACGCGACCGGGCACGGGTCCTGCACTCGTCCGCGCTGCGCCGGCTCGGCGCCAAGACCCAGGTGGTTGCCCCGGACACTGACGACTTCGTCCGGACCCGGTTGACGCACAGCCTGGAAGTGGCCCAGGTGGGCCGCGAACTAGGCCGGACACTGGGCTGCGACCCGGACGTCGTGGACACCGCCTGCCTCAGCCACGACCTCGGCCACCCGCCCTTCGGGCACAACGGTGAATCCGCCCTGAACGAGATGGCGCACGGCATCGGCGGCTTTGAGGGCAATGCCCAGACCCTCCGGCTGCTGACCCGGCTGGAGCCCAAAGTGCTGGCCGCGGACGGAACCCCGGCCGGTCTGAACCTGACACGCGCCAGCCTGGACGCCGCCGCGAAGTACCCGTGGTCGGCGCTGAACGCCCCGGTGATCCACGGCCAGCGGACCAGTAAGTTCGGCGCCTACGAGGACGACCTTCCCATCTTCGACTGGATCCGCCAGGGCGCGCCGGAGCGCCGGTCATGCCTCGAGGCGCAGGTGATGGACCTCGCCGACGACATTTCCTACTCGGTCCACGACGTGGAGGACGCCATCGTCGCGGGCCACTTCCAGCTTCGCTGGATGGACAACCCGGACCACCGCGCCCGCGTGGTGGGATACGCCAAGCAGTGGTACCTGCCGCACAACGATCCCGCTGCCATCGACGCCGCCCTGGCCCGGCTCGAGGCCACCGACGTGTGGGTGCGCGAAGCCGACGGCAGCCGGAAGGCGATGGCCGCGCTGAAGAACATGACCAGCCAGCTGATCGGCAGGTTCTGCCAGAGCGCCCTGGAGACCACGCGGGCCGTCTACGGGCCCGAGGACCTCACCCGGTACAACGCCGAGCTGATGGTGCCGGACGAAACCGTGATGGAAATCGCAGTCATGAAGGGCCTGGCCACCACCTTCGTGATGACCACCGAGCACCGCCAGCCCATTTACGAACGCCAGCGCGAGGTCCTGCACGCCCTGGTGACGGCGCTGAACGCCACCGGAGACCGCCACCTGGAGCCGATGTTCGCTGCTGACTGGAGGGACGCGCCCGACGACGGCGCCCGCCTTCGCGTCGTCATCGACCAGGTCGCCTCGCTCACCGACGGATCCGCGCTGGCCATGTACGAGCGGTTGGTGGGCAGCCTGCCGTCGCTTTGGTAAGGACTAGGATGGCTCTGTGGCCGGGCTGATTAAACGCGAAGATATTGACGAAGTACGCCAGCGCACGGACATCAAGGAAGTCGTCGACGGCTACGTGACGCTTAAGGGCGCCGGGCTGGGATCGTTCAAGGGCCTGTGCCCCTTCCACGACGAACGCTCGCCGTCGTTCACTGTCCGCCCCCAGGTGGGCAGGTACCACTGCTTCGGCTGCGGAGAAGACGGCGACGTTATCTCCTTCGTCCAGAAACTGGACCACACCTCGTTCCATGAGGCCGTGGAAAAGCTGGCCGCCCGGATCGGCTTCGAACTGCGCTACGAAGATGGCGGCACGGGCCCCAACCGCGAGGAAGTGGGCAAGCGCCAGCGCCTCCTGGACGCCCATAAAGTGGCTGACGAGTTCTTCCGCGCCCAGCTGCTGACCCCCGGGGCCGCAGAGGGCCGCAACTTCCTCCACGGCCGTGGCTTCGACCGCGCCGCCTCCGAACAGTTCGGCGTGGGCTACGCCCCGCAGGGCTGGGACGCGCTGCTCAAGCACCTCCGCGGCCGCGGCTATACTGATGCCGAGCTGAAACTCACGGGCATGTTCTCGGAAGGCAACCGGGGGATCTACGACCGCTTCCGCGGCCGCCTGATCTGGCCCATCCGCGACATCGCCGGTGACACCATCGGCTTCGGCGCCCGGAAGCTCTACGAGGACGACCAGGGCCCGAAGTACCTCAACACACCGGAAACCACGCTCTACAAGAAATCCCAGGTGCTCTACGGCATCGACCTCGCCAAGCGGAACATCGCCAAGGATCGGCAGCTGGTGGTGGTGGAGGGCTACACCGACGTCATGGCCTGCCACCTGTCCGGAATTACGACGGCGGTGGCCACCTGCGGCACCGCGTTCGGCGCTGACCACATCAAGATCGCCCGGCGGTTGCTGTCCGACGACGGCACCGGGGGAGAGGTTATCTTCACGTTCGACGGCGACGCCGCCGGCCAGAAGGCTGCCCTCCGCGCCTTCGAGGAGGACCAGAGATTCGTCGCGCAGACCTACGTCGCGGTGGAACCCACCGGCGCGGACCCGTGCGACCTGCGGCAGGCCCGGGGTGACTCAGCGGTGCGTGACCTGATCAGCAGCCGCCGTCCGCTGTTCGAATTCGCCATCAGGGCCACGCTGAAGCGGCACAACCTGGACACGGTGGAAGGCCGCATTGCCGCTCTCCGGGAGTCCGCCCCGGTGGTGGCCCAGATCCGGGACGCGGGCATCCGCCCCGGCTACGCCCGCGAGCTGTCAGGCTGGCTCGGCATGCCCGTGGAAGAAGTCAGCCGCGCAGTGGCCGTTGCCGCCAAGCGTGCCGCTCAGGGCGAAGCGCCAGCCGGCAACAGCGGGGGACCGCAGCGTGCCGGATCCGGGCCGTCCGGCGGGCAGCACGGACGCCCCGCGCAAGGCACGGCGCCGGGCATTGCCGAGCTGCCGGCGTCGGGCGTGGTGCCGTCCTTCAACAGGCCGGACCCCCGGGACCCCGTGGCATCCATGGAGCGGCAAGCGCTGGAAGTGGCGCTTCAGGAGCCCTCCATGCTTGCTGGCGGGACCTGGGACCGGTTCAGTGCGGCGGGGTTCAAGACGCCCGCCTACCAGGCCGTCCACGACGCCATGCGCGCCTCCGGGCCGGGGCTGACCGGCGATCCGGTGCGTTGGGTGGAGCAGGTGATGAACGAGGTGCCGGAGCCACTCCGTCCGCTGGTCTCCGAGCTTGCGGTGGTGCCGCTGCCGGCGAGCAACGCCGAAGGCGTGCTCAGGTACTGCCGTGACATCCTAGCCCGGCTGTTCGAACTGCAGATCACGCGGGTCAAGGCGGACAAGATGGGGCAGCTGCAGAGGCTGGATGCCTCGGCCCATCCGGAGGAGTTCCAGCGGCTGAACCGGGAATTGATGATGCTGGAAATGGAGCGCCGTTCGCTGCGTTCCGATGCCTAGCTGACGCTCGACCCCGTTTCCCGATTTCACTTCCTGACGGGGGCTTGCTAGGCTAGTACCCGCTTCA
>NZ_JBWKYC010000013.1:95554-102107 GCF_059423525.1 Arthrobacter sp. GW460-12-1-14-TSB2 | reverse complement strand
TCCATTCCTCCTTAGCTCAATTGGCAGAGCATTCGACTGTTAATCGAAGGGTTGCTGGTTCAAGTCCAGCAGGAGGAGCGCGCAGTCCCCGTTCCGGGTAACCGGGGCGGGGACTTTTTTATACCCTGGAGGGGTATTTGGCGGCGCCGTGGGAGCCGATTTCACATTGGGGCAAAACCTTTGCTAAGGTCATACCTGCTTCATTCCTCCTTAGCTCAATTGGCAGAGCATTCGACTGTTAATCGAAGGGTTGCTGGTTCAAGTCCAGCAGGAGGAGCGGACAGGCCCCGTGGCCGGCGAACAGCCGGGTACGGGGCCTTTTTTATGCCAGCAGGTCAGCCGGAAAGTCAGACGAAGTCCATCTCCACCTGCAGGAAGCGCTCCGCCTCTGCGATGGCGGCCCGGAACGCCTCGTCCTCGGTGGGTGACTTCCGCGGCTCGCGCGGGTGCCATTCGTGCGGCGCTGAATGCACCCTGGTGAATCCGCTGTTCGGCGGGGCGTAGAAGATGCCAAACCGCTGCACAGGCCATTCAGGGGACGTCTCAGGGGCCACCAGGAGCGCGGCGTTGAACGCCGGGTTGAACCACTGGGCGATGGGGCGGCGCCGGTCCTCAGTGAAGAGCCCGGCGGCGTACAGCGCTGCCGACTGCGGGCTTGTCTGCGAGCACAGCCTTTCCCACCACAGGGGCAGGATGCCGGCGTCGTCGCAGCGCTGCCACGTGGCCGGAAGGGGCGGATGATGCTTCTGCCAATCGGGCACAGAATAACTTTATCGCGTGGGCAATTGCCGGAACAGGGCCACTAAGCCCGTGCCCTGCCTCTGGAAGCGATTGCCTGTTGGGGCGTTCGTCAGGGCCGGTTCCAGGGGCCGGGGTTGACCCGGAAGAGCAGCGCGGAGCCAGCGATCGCCCCCAGGATGATGCCCATTGCCGGGTTCCCCATCGCCCGCCCGGCGAAGTAACCGGCGATGCCGCCAATCACCGCGCCGAGGAACAATCCCCTGCGGTTACGGTGCGGTCTCTTGGCCATGGGTCCAGCCTATCGGGATGGGTTCGGGGCCCTGTTGGACGAGTGGTGCCCAGTGGATGGAGCGAGCTCAGTGGATCGAAGGCACGGTGCGCGGGCGCACCACCAGCCACAGGGCAGCTGCTGCCAGCAGGATGCTCGTGGCCTGGACTCCGCCCATGACTGTCGCCGAGATGTCGCCGAACCAGCCCACCACGGGGGACACGATGCCGGCCATCATGAAGGTTGCCGCTCCCAGCAGGGACGCTGCGGTTCCGGCCTGGGCCCCGTGCTTGGAGAGTGCCAGGACCTGGACGCAGGGGAACGTGAAGCCGGTGCCGAGGATGTAGAACCAGAGCGGCACCATCACGCCCCAGAGCCCGAAGCCGAGCTGGTCGAAAATAACGATCAGCACGGCCATGACGAACATCCAGGCCGTGGAACAGGCCAGGATCCATTGCGGCGGGACGCGCCGGATCACCCGGGAGCTGGTCTGCACCCCGGCCACGATGCCCAGCGAATTGATGCCGAAGAGCAGGCCGTACTGTTGCGGCGTGAACCCGTACACATCCTGGAACAGGAACGGCGACGCGGACAGGTAGGCGAAGAGGCCGGCGAAGTTCATGCCGCCCAGCAGCAGCAGGCCCACGAAGATCCGGTCCGAAAAGAGCAGCTTATAGCGCTGGCCCGCCGTCAGGCCCGACCTGCCCCGGAGTTCGCGGGGGAGCGTTTCGCGCACCAGGAGGATGGCGGCAATGATCACCAGCGTGCCGTAGCCGGCCAGGAAGTAGAAGATGCCCGGCCAGGGCATGATCAGCAGCAGCTGGGAGCCAATCACGGGCGCCAGGATCGGAGCCAGGCCGTTGACCAGCGCCATCCGGGAAAACATCCGCACCATGGCGTACCCGGTGAAGAGGTCCCGCACCATGGCCATGGCCACCACGCCGCCGCCGGCTGCGCCGATGCCCATCAGCACCCGGAAGAGGCCCAGCGTGGCAAGGTCCGTGGACAGCGCCGCGCCGAGCGAGGCGGTGATGTGCAGCGCAGTGGCAAGGATGAGCGGGAGCCTCCGGCCGAACTTGTCGCTCAGCGGCCCCACCACCAGCTGTCCCAGGGCGAAGCCGATGGTTGTACCGGTCAGCGTGAGCTGGACTTCCGCCTCGGACACCCCAAGGCTCGCCTCCAGTGCCGGAAATGCAGGCAGGTAGAGGTCGATCGTGAAAGGGCCCAGTGCCGTAAGGGCGCCGAGGAGGAGGATGTACAGAAGTTTCCGCTTGCGGCTCAGGGAGTCGCCCGGATTGGCAGGAATGCTCACAGGGACCAATCCTATGGCCCTTGGATCATACTTTTACAGCGTTGGAGGGCGCGCCACGGGTTATTACCCGAAGGAGGTGCCGAAGCTGAATGATAGTTTTGACAACGGGGAGTGTGTGAAGCCGCGCAGGCCCCCGGAATCCACCGGAATCCGAATCAAAGATGGAACCAGTTAGGCGGGATCGATGAGCGGACGACACAGCGGCCGGGCAACAGGCGGACTGAGTATTGCGGCGCTGCCCAAAACTCTGAGGCTAGTTGCCAAGCTGGCACCACGCCAGCTCAACGACGAAATCGCCCTCGCGAAGATCGAGATCAAGCGCAAGGGCATCCAGGTCGGGGTGGCTGCAGCGTTCTTCGCCGTCGCGGTGGTGTTCCTCGCCTTCCTCGTCACCGGTCTCATCGTGGCCGCCATCATGGGGCTCGCCACCATCATGCCGGCCTGGCTGGCAGCCCTCCTGGTGTGCGCCGTGTTCCTGGTCATCGCCCTCATCGGCGGCCTGATCGGCATGCGTAAATTCAAGAAGGCCATGCCGCTGGTGCCCGAGGACACGATCCGCGGACTCAAACACGATCTCGGCATCGTCAAGGAAGGCTCGGAGTTCAACCCGGCCGTACTTGATCCGAGCTCCGAAGACGCCAAGGCTGCCAAGGCCGCCAAGGAAGCGAAGGCAGCCAAGGAGAAGGCGGAGAAAGAAGCCAAGGAAGCGGCAAAGCCGGACCTTGGTCCCGTCCCCACGGAAGCTGAACTGAAGAGCCGCCTGGACAAGCGCCGCCGGCACCTCACGGGCGTCCGCGACGAGCTCGGCGAGGAGCTTGACGTCAAGACGCAGGCCCAGCTCCTGCTGGGTGCCGCCGAAGCGCAGCTGAAGGCCGGCAAGGAACGCGCGGGCCACCAGGCTGAATCCCTCAGCCGCTCTGCCTCCAGCCTCCTGAACCGCGCCAGCGAGAGCCCGGTTGGAACCCGCTGGAAGCCGCTGGCCGCCCTGGTCGCGTCGGCCGCCGTCCTCGTCGTCCTCCTCCGCAAGCTCCTCAAGGGCTAGGACTTACCGGCACTACCCAGGTAGCCGTAGCGGAAGGGAAGGAGGTGGGGGATGAAGTTCATTAACGCAGGTGCGCGTCCGGGCCAGCGGCACGTAGACAGTGACGCCGTCTTCACCATCCCCAACATCCTGACGGTCGTCCGCTTCATGGGTGTGCCCCTCTTCATCTGGCTGGTCCTGGGGCAAAAGGAGTATGCCCTCGCCACGATTGTGCTGGTGGTCATGGGCAGCACGGACTGGGTGGACGGGTACATCGCCCGCCGCTTCAACCAGACATCCAGGCTGGGCCGGATCATGGATCCGATCGCCGACCGTATGGCGCTCATTGCCGTGGCCGTCACCCTGGTGATCGCCGGCGTCGTGGAATGGTGGTACCTGACTGCCCTGGTGGTTCCGGACGCCATCCTGATGGCCGTTTCGCTGTACTACTTCCACAGCCACCCCGACCTCCCGGTCAGCCGGATCGGAAAGATCCGCACAGCGCTCCTCCTCGTGGGCACCCCGTTGCTGGTGCTTGCCAAGCTTCCCATCCCGCTGACGGACGTCTACTTCGTGGCGGCCTGGATCTTCCTCGGCCTGGGACTGCTCGGCCACTGGGTGGCCGGTTACAACTATTTCCGGGCCATCATCCGTAAGGGCCGGCTCAAGCTCTCGAACGACGGCGGACGCGGCTGATGGTGTGGCTCGCCGTCTTCCTGGCGGTGCTGGGCGCGTTTTGCCTGGCCATCGGCGCGCAGCGCCAGGGCAGCGCCGTCAAGGCGGACACCGGCGGCCTTGCGCTCAGTTCGCACGGCCTCCTGCGGCTGATCCGCAATCCGCGGTGGGTGTTCGGTCTGTTGCTGCTGTGCGCAGGCATGGCGATGAACGCCGTCGCCCTCGTGTCGGCGCCGCTGACGGTGGTGCAGCCAATCGGGGCCATCGCCCTGGTGATCACCACTATCGTCAATGCCAAAGACCAGGGTCTGAGCATCAACCGGGCCACCGTGGTGGCCATCTCGGCGTGCGTCACCGGCTCGGCCATCTTCGTCCTGCTGGCGGTGAACGTGACCCAGGAAAACCATCATGTAAGTTTCGACGACGAACTCACCATTGTGCTTCTGCTCACCCTTGCGGTGGGCCTCTTCGGCACGCTGGCGCTGGTGTTCAAGCACCGGATGAGCGCCTTCATCTACATCCTCGGGGCCGGAGTGCTATTCGGTTTCGTGGCGGTGCTGACCCGCATCATCGGCAAGCACCTGCTCGACCCGAACGGGCTGGCCCTGCTCAACGTGCAGTGGTATTCGGTGGTGGCGATCGCCGCAGCGGGCGGGCTGGGTTCCTGGTTTGTCCAGTCGGCGTACTCCGGCGGGCCGCCGGATCTTGTCATCGCCGGGCTGACCGTCATCGACCCCATTGTCGGGATCGCCATCGGCATTGCCATCCTCGGAGAACTCCGCCCTGATGTCCACGCCGTGCTGGCGATTGCCATGGGGGCGGCCGCTTCCCTTGCTATCGTGGGGGTAATCGCCCTCTCGCGGCACCATCCCGAAGTGACCAAGCGCAAGAAGGACGCGCGCAAGGCCGCAGGGCGGGTGTCATAGGGCGGGTAATACCCAGACTTCACCAGAAGTCCCGGCGCTACTGCGCCGAGGGCCAGCCGGCCGCCACAGCCAGCGCTGACCGCACCGTGACCACCAGGAGCTCTCCACGTGACCATGCCCGACAGCCAGCAACCACTCACCATCCTGATTGCTGCGGACACCTACCCGCCCCACGTCAACGGAGCCGCACAATTCGGATACCGCCTGGCCAAGGGCATGACGGCACGGGGACACGACGTCCACGTGCTCGCGTGCCGGCCGGACAAGGGCAAGAGCTTCACCGAGTTCCGCGCGGAGGGTACCGTGCACCGGATCCGCTCGCACTCAGTGCCGACGCACGAGTACTTCCGCATCACCTTTCCCTGGGAGATCAAGAAGGAGATCAGCCTCCTGTTTGACCGTGTCAAGCCGGACGTCGTGCACATCCAGAGCCACTACATGATCGGCGAGCACGTGCTCTACGAAGCCGAGCGGCGCGGAGTTCGGATCGTGGCCACCAACCACTTCATGCCGGAGAACCTGAACCCCTTCCTGCCGTTTCCGCAGTGGTTCAAAGACATCGTGGGACGCATCTCCTGGAAGGACATGGGCAAGGTCATGGGCCGGGCCGACGTCGTCACCACGCCGACGCCGCTGGCCGCCAAGGCCATGCACCAGCACGCCTTCCTGCGCAAGGTCCTGCCGCTCTCCAACGGCATAGACTCGGCCGCTTATGAACTCCGGGAGGGCGAGGTGATGGAGCGCCACCCGCACCCCACCGTGCTGTTCGCGGGCCGCCTTGCGGAGGAGAAGCACGTCAACGTCCTGATCGATGCCGTGGCGAAGACTCCCGCTGAGTTGAACGTCCACCTGGAGATCGTCGGCGGAGGCGAGGTCCGCGCCGCCCTGGAAGCCCAGGTGGCACGGCTCGGACTGGAATCGCGGGTGAAGTTCCTGGGCCTGGCCAGCGACGCCGAACTGCGCGAGGCATACATCAAGGCAGACCTGTTCTGCATGCCGGGAACAGCCGAGCTCCAGTCCCTGGTCACGCTGGAGGCCATGTCCGCATCAACACCGGTGCTGTTGGCGGACGCCATGGCGCTGCCGCACCTGGTGCGAGACGGTGAGAACGGCTACCTCTTCACGCCAAACGACAGCGACGACCTCGCCGCCAAGATCACCAGGGTGCTGGAGCTCCCCGCCGAGGATCTTGCGGCAATGGGCAAGGCCAGCCGCTGCATGGTTGAGCCGCACAGCATCCAAGGAACCCTTCAGACGTTTGAGGACCTCTACCGCGGCGCCACCTACGACGACAAAGTGGTGTAGTCCCCGGATGCGTCATCCCGGTGCGCCGCCGGTCGCCGGAGTGCAGGTGCGCAAATCAGGCCGCTACTATTGCTAGAGTGTTTTTGCCCCGGAACTGCGGAGGCTCCCCGCGGAGCCGCCAGTCCGCGGGGCGCACGGGGCTATAGCTCAGCTGGTTAGAGCGCGGGACTCATAATCCTAAGGTCCTCGGTTCAAGTCCGAGTAGCCCTACGAAAAGGTCCAGCCGCCGGCACTGCCGGAGCAGGGACTCTGTGCCGACAGCACCAGTACCGCGGAGGGGGGGGGGGGGGGGGGGGGGGGGGGGG
>NZ_JBWKYC010000013.1:0-95544 GCF_059423525.1 Arthrobacter sp. GW460-12-1-14-TSB2 | reverse complement strand
GCCGTGGGCGATGTTCAGACATCGTCCACGGCTCTTTTTGTTTGGCGTCCTGACCCGGCAGCGCTTGCCCGGCACCTCGGCCTGCGGTATGTTACTCGTGAGTAACTTAATCGCCGGCGCGACGTCCGCGCCTGTGGTCGCTGCTGATCACCCGTGAAGGAACAACATGTCCAAAGCTGCAATCGACATCAACAACCTGCCGTACGCCGACGGCGACTTCTTCGCGTTCGAGCAGTTGCTCAGCGGCAAGGAGCAGGACCGGCTGGCCGAAGTCCGGGAGTTCCTGGCCCGCGAGGTCAAGCCGATCGCCGTCGACTGCTGGAACCGGGCCGAGTTCCCGATGGACCTGATCCCCAAGCTGGCCGAGATCGACCTCGTCAGCCCCGTCCGGCGCCAGGGCTACTCCAACCTCTTCGCGGGTATCCTTCACGCAGAGGCCACGCGCGCGGACACCTCCATCGCCACCTTCCTGGGTGTGCACGACGGTCTCTTCACCGGCTCCATCGAGACCCTCGCTTCGCAGGAACAGCAGGAAGCCTGGCTGCCGGACATCTACTCGCTGAAGAAGATCGGAGCCTTCGGCCTGACCGAACCGCTGGGCGGTTCCGATGTTGCCGGCGGCACGCGCACCACCGCGCGCCGCGAGGGCGACAGCTGGATCCTCAACGGCGCCAAGCGCTGGATCGGCAATGCCACGTTCTCTGACTGGGTGGTCATCTACGCCCGCGACCTCGCGGACAACCAGGTCAAGGGCTTCCTCGTCGACACCAAGACCGAGGGCTACAGCGCCACCAAGATTGAAAACAAGATCTCGCTGCGCACCGTCCAGAACGCCGACATCACGCTCGAAAACGTCGTCGTGCCGGACTTCTTCAAGCTTGCCAACGCCAACAGCTTCCGCGACACCAACAAGGTCCTGAAGGTGACCCGCCTCGCCGTAGCCTGGCAGGCGGTCGGCCAGCAGCTCGCGGCCTTCGACGTCGCCCGGCGATACGCCGTTGAGCGCAGCCAGTTCGGCCGCCCGATCGCATCGTTCCAGCTGGTCCAGAACCAGCTCGTGCAGATCCTTGGCAACGCCGTCAGTTCCATGGGCATGATGGTCCGCCTCTCCCAGCTTGAAGACGCCGGCGAGGCGAGGGATGAGCAGTCGGCCTTGGCCAAGGCCTTCACTACGGCGCGAATGCGCGAAAGCGTGGCCATCGGCCGCAGCCTCCTCGGCGGCAACGGCATTGTCACGGACTTCGAGATGGCCAAGATCTTCTCCGACGCCGAAGCGATCTACTCCTACGAGGGCACGCATGAGATCAACACGCTGGTGACGGGGCGCGCGATCACGGGGATTTCGGCAATCGTGTAGCCGGCGCTGGTGGCCGATCGCGCGGCCGCCCGCCGCTGGTCCGTCGCGGCCCTTCATCCTGAGCCCCGTCCACCAACGGGAAGCAGGATGGAGGGCCGCAGGTCTGTCACCAGGGAGAGTGGATTGATGTACTCCTCGCCCCGCCGCACGCCCCAGTGAAGGCACGGCAGCGACGCACAGTGTCCCTGCACCACCCTCCCGACGACGTCCCCTTTCGACACGGCGGCGCCGGTCGCCAGGCTGCTTTCGACGGGCTCGAAACTGCTGCGCAGGCCGTTGCCGTGATCGATGGTGATCACGGGCCTGTCCACTACGATGCCCGCGAAGCTGACGGTTCCGGACTCCGGAGCGGTGACCGGGCCGCCGTCGGCCGCTGCCTGCAGGTCCACCCCGCGGTGCCCGCTCATCCACGGCTTGTCCGGGGGGTCGAACGCGCGGAGTACCGCCGGCCTGGGCGCCAGGGGCCAGTCCCAGCTGCCGGGGGCGGCGGCTGCGGCAGATGAGGCGGCTGCGCCGGGTGTGCCCGCCGCGCCGGCGGAGGGCGCGATGGCGGAAACGGCGAGCAGGACGGCGGCCGGGATGGCTCGGAATTTCATGACTCCAGCCTGTTATCCCGACACTGCGGCAGGAAGGGGTTTCCGTCGCTATGTGGACAACGCGGCGCCCCCGGAAATGGTCTGATTCAGTGGGGCCGCTGTAGTACACTTGACGGAGCAGTTTGCTGTGCCCTCAACGATGCCCGGCCGGCGGTTCATGCCACCTATTGGTCGCTTGGTCCTTCCGGCAGTTCTAGTCAGCACGTCTCATTCAGAGGTGTGGGGGAGCAGTGGCTGACTACGCGTATCCAGCCCTCCTCACAAGAAGCCGAAAACTTCCCGTGCGAAGGACTGTGCCTCCTGCGGTCCGTGCCATATGGAACGGATGGGAAGCGCAGTGGATGCCAGGAGCAGCGCCCGCCTGGGCGAAGCTATTCAACCGTCAACTATTGGCAGGGTAAGAGAGCCATGGGCTCTCTCATGAATGACCTGCCGGAAGGAGCGTCGGCATGCCCGTCGTAACTATGCGCCAGCTGCTTGACAGCGGCGTCCACTTTGGACACCAGACCCGTCGTTGGAACCCGAAGATGAAGCGATTCATCTTCACGGAGCGCAACGGCATCTACATCATTGACCTGCAGCAGTCACTGTCCTACATCGACCGTGCCTACGAGTTCGTGAAGGCCACCGTTGCACACGGCGGCACCGTTCTCTTCGTCGGCACCAAGAAGCAGGCTCAGGAATCCATCGCCGAGCAGGCTACCCGCGTTGGCCAGCCGTACGTCAACCAGCGTTGGCTTGGCGGTATGCTGACCAACTTCCAGACGGTCTCCAAGCGTATCCAGCGCATGAAGGAACTCGAAGAGATCGACTTCGACGACGTCGCCGGTTCCGCTTACACCAAGAAGGAACTGCTGCTCCTTCGCCGTGAACTCACCAAGCTGGAAACCAACCTTGGCGGTATCCGCAACCTGACCAAGGCACCGTCCGTGCTCTGGATCGTGGACACCAAGAAGGAACACCTCGCCGTTGACGAGGCCAAGAAGCTGAACATCCCGGTTGTTGCCATCCTGGACACCAACTGCGATCCGGACGAAGTCGACTTCCCGATCCCGGGCAACGATGACGCCATCCGCTCCGTCAACCTGCTGACCCGCGTTGTTGCCGACGCCGTTGCTGAGGGCCTGATCGCCCGCAACCAGCGTGCAACCGGCACCACGGAAGCACCGGAAGAGCCGCTGGCCGAGTGGGAGCGCGAGCTCCTCGAAGGCAGCAAGGCTGAAGAGGCTGCCGCTCCGGCCGCCGCAGAAGCTGCTGCTCCGGCAGCTGAAGAAGCTGCCGCTCCGGCTGCCGAGGAAGCCCCGGCCGCTGCCGAGGCTCCCGCCGCCGACGCGGACAAGTAAGACAAATAAATCCGGATTCCCGGTGCTGCCAGCAGCGCCGGAACTGCTGACAGGATGGCCGCTCACTCGGTGAGCTGCCGTCCTGTCAGTCCGTACACCACACAAAATTTCTAGACAGAGGGGTTCACATGGCGAACTACACTGCCGCTGATATCAAGGCTCTGCGTGAGCGCACTGGCGCCGGCATGATGGATGTCAAGAAGGCTCTTGACGAAGCCAACGGTGACGCCGAAAAGGCCATCGAGATCATCCGCATCAAGGGCCTGAAGGGCGCTACCAAGCGTGAAGGCCGCTCCACCGCAGAAGGCCTGGTTGCTGCCAAGGTCGACGGCGGCGTCGGCGTGATGATCGAAGTCAACTGCGAGACCGACTTCGTTGCGAAGGCTGACAAGTTCATCCAGCTCGCCGACAAGGTCCTGGCCGTTGCAGTCGAGTCCGGCGCTGCCGACCTCGAGACCCTGCTGGCCACCGAGGTTGACGGCAAGCCGCTGTCCGAGGTCGTCGTTGAAGAAGGCGCCGTTCTGGGCGAAAAGGTTGTTGTCCGTCGCATCTCCCGTATCGAGGGCGCAACGGTCGACGCTTACCTGCACAAGACCTCCAAGGACCTCCCGGCCCAGGTCGGCGTCCTGTTCGCTGTCGACGGTGAAGGCGAAGCCGCTGCCACCGCAGCCCACGACGTCGCCGTGCACGTCGCCGCGATGTCCCCGAACTACCTCTCCCGCGAGGATGTTCCGGCCGAGCTCGTCGAGTCCGAGCGTCGCATCGCCGAGGAGACGGCCAAGGCTGAAGGCAAGCCCGAGGCTGCAATGACCAAGATTGTGGAAGGCCGTGTCACGGGCTTCTACAAGGGCGAGGTCCTCCTCGACCAGGCATTCGCCAAGGATGCCAAGAAGTCTGTCGCGCAGGTCCTCGAAGAGGCCGGCGTCAAGGGCACCGCTTTCACGCGTTTCCGCGTCGGTTCCTAGTTAGACACGCAAAGGGGTGGTCACTTCGGTGGCCGCCCCTTTTGCATGCAACCGCTGCCTTAAGGGCTGCACCTATGGCCGGGGGGAATGACACCTTTGGCCATCCGGCACGATAACCTAGCTCAGAGCTCATTTACGGGAAGGCACCATGGAAACCGTCAACAATTCTGTCCAGTCAGAGAAGAGCCGGCGTCGCGTCCTCCTGAAACTCTCCGGCGAGGTCTTCGGCGGCGGAAAGCTGGGCGTGGACCCGGACACCGTCCGCGGAGTCGCCAAGCAGATCGCCGCAGCAGTACCCGACGTCGAGGTGGCCATCGTTGTGGGCGGCGGTAACTTCTTCCGCGGCGCCGAACTGTCCCAGAGCGGCATGGACCGGTCGCGCGCCGACTATATGGGCATGCTGGGTACCGTGATGAACTGCCTGGCCCTCCAGGACTTCCTGGAACAGGCCGGCGTCGAGACCCGCGTGCAGAGCGCCATCACCATGGGCCAGGTGGCTGAGGCATATATCCCGCGCCGCGCCATCCGCCACATGGAAAAGGGCCGCGTCGTGATTTTCGGCGCAGGTGCCGGACTGCCCTACTTTTCCACCGACACCGTGGCTGCCCAGCGTGCGCTGGAAGTGCATGCCGACGTCGTCCTGATGGCAAAAAGCGGAGTGGACGGCGTCTACACCGCCGACCCCAAGAAGGATCCGGGCGCCGAGAAACTGGACCGCCTTAGCTACGATGACGCACTGCGCCGTGACATCCGCGTGATGGACCAGACCGCCATGACCATGTGCAAGGACAACAACCTCACCATGGTGGTGTTCGGCATGGAAGGCGAAGGCAACGTGACCCGGGCGATCCGCGGAGAGCAGCTGGGCACCGTAGTCACCCCCTAGTAACAGCTAGGATGATTTGAGGAAGGCCGGCCCGCAGGGCGGGCCGCAAAGACGGAACGAACCGTGCATTCCGGCCAGCCGGAATGCACCAATTTCTGAGGAGAGACCGTGATCGAAGAGACCTTGCTCGAAGCCGGGGACAAGATGGACAAGGCAGTCGAGGTAGCCAAGGAAGACTTCGCCTCGATCCGGACCGGCCGCGCTACGCCAGGACTCTACAACCGGGTGCTGGTGGACTACTACGGTTCACCCACCCCGCTGCAGCAGCTGGCATCGTTCGCCGTTCCCGACGCGCGGACCATCCTGATCACCCCCTTCGACAAGACGGCCCTGCGCGACATCGAGCGGGCCCTCAGCGACTCCGAGGTGGGCGCAAACCCGTCCAACGACGGCAACGTCATCCGGATCACCATTCCGGAGCTGACCAAGGAACGCCGCAAGGAATACGTCAAGATCGTCAAAGCAAAGGGCGAGGACGCCAAGGTGTCCATCCGGAACATCCGCCGCAAGGCGAAGGAAACCCTGGACAAGCTGGTCAAGGACGGCGAAGCAGGCGAGGACGAGGGCGCGCGCGGCGAGAAGGAACTCGACGCCATGACCAAATCGCACGTTGACGGCATCGACGACCTGCTCAAGCGCAAGGAAGCCGAGCTGCTCGAGGTCTGATGGATCAGGCACAGCAGGCGCCCGGACCCAGGGTCCGGGCCCGGGGGAAGCAGCGCTCCAACCCAACGCCCAAGGCCGGCAGGAATCTTCCGGCCGCCACCGTGGTGGGTCTTGCAATGCTTTTCGCCGTATTGGGGGGTCTCCTGTTCCTGCCGCTCGGATTTGTGCTGGTCACCACCACCTTCGCGGTGTTCGGCGTCTGGGAGATCTTCCGTGCCCTTGAAGTAAGCGGAACCCGCCTGCCCATCGTTCCGGTGATGGTGGGCACGGTGGGTATGCCGCTGGCTGCCTATTTCGGCGGACTGGAGAGCCTGCTGTTTGCGCTGCTGGCCAGCAGTGTGGCGGTGCTGTTGTGGCGGACCATTGAGAGTGCCGCCGGATCAGCCCGCAGCATCTTTGCCGGCGTCTTTACGCTGGCCTGGGTGCCGTTCTTCATCAGCTTCGCGATCCTGCCGCTGCACGGGGTGGGAAGCGTGACACCGGTGGGTCTGTGGCCGGGCGGCGTGATTCCGGCCGGCGCGTGGCAGATCGCCACCATGCTCCTGCTGGTCGTTTCCAACGACACCTTCGGCTATCTTGTCGGGGCGTCCTTCGGGAAGCACCCCATGGCGCCCAAGATCAGCCCCAAGAAGTCGTGGGAAGGGTTCGCCGGATCCATCGCCGGCGCCATTGCCGTGGGTGTCCTGGCTTGCATTTTCCTGCTGGACAAGCCCTGGTGGGTTGGTGTGGTGCTGGCCGTGGGCATGGTGGCCGCGGCCACCATCGGCGACCTCTCCGAATCCATGGTCAAACGGGAACTCGGTATCAAGGACATGAGCAGCATCCTGCCCGGCCACGGCGGTGTGATGGACCGCCTGGACTCAATCGTCTTCGCCTCGCCGGCAGCGTTTATCCTGTTCACAGCTGTTTCGGGAGCCTGAGGCCTCCTGCCCGGCAACAGATCCGCACCTTAGACTGGTGCGGAGCAAAACAGCTGAACAGCACTGAAGGAAGCAAAGTGACAGTGGACATTCAACGGCAGATACCTGCGTCATTTGACCGCGTGCAGCGGAATGAATACGGCTACAACGCCAAGCAAGTGGACGAGTTCCTCCAGCGGGCGCGGGTTTCGTTCGAGAATGCAGGAGCAGCAGGCCGGGATGTCAAGAGCGCCGACGTCCGCGCCGTCTGCTTCGATCCTGTCAAGGGCGGCTACGCCGCGGCCGGCGTCGACGCGGCCCTGGACCGCCTGGAGGACGCCTTCGCACGGCGGGAGCGGGATGAGCTTATCGCGGCCCGCGGCGAGGAAGCCTGGCTTCGTGAAATTGGCAAGCTGTCCGGTCTGCTGCGGGGAAGGCTGCACCGTCGCGACGGCGAGCGGTTCCGCCGGCCCGCAGGCAGCCGGGGCCGGAGTTACAACACCGTGGACGTGGACAACCTGTGCCACGACCTCATCGGTTACCTCGAGTCGGACCAGCCGCTCAGCGTCGATAATGTCCGCCGCGCGGTCTTCCGGCAGGCCAAGGGCAAGGACGGTTACGAAGAAACCCAGGTGGACGCCTTCCTGGACCGCGTGGTCGAGCTTATGGCAGCCATCGACTGACCGTTTTGCGGCCGGTTTGTGACCGGCGGTCCGTGGCAGCCGTAGCCCTCCTGGCGGTCCTGTAGTCCTTTCGGTTTCTAGCGGTCGGAGGCTCCCTGCCGTTCAGTGGCCAGCGGGCGTTCCGGCGTGTGCAGCCTGGTCATCACCTTCGTGAGCGTCCTCGGCACGCGCCCCTTGGTGGCACGGGAGACAAGGACCATCACGGCGAACGCCGCCGGGACCGTCCAGGCTGCCGGCTGTGCAAGCCACTGCGGCATCGCGGCGCCGGACGCGGCCGGACCCGACAGGGCGCCCGCAACCAGGGCGCCGCCGCACAGGACGCCGCCAGTCACCATCCCGGCGATGGCTCCGGCGTCCGTGAGCCCGCGCCACCAGATCCCCAGCAGCAGGGCGGGGCAGATGGTTGAGGCCGTGAACGCGAACACGAGGCCCACGCTGCCCGCCAGGGCCAGGGAATCGGTCATAAACGCGAAGCCCAGCGGAACAGTCGCCGAAATCAGCGCGGCCAGGCGGAAGCCGCGGACGCTCCCGCCCAGGACGTCCTGGCTGATGACGCCTGCGAGCGAGACCACCAGCCCTGAGGTGGTGGACAGGAAGGCCGCGAACGCTCCCGCCACCACAAGTGCTGAGAGCATGTCCCCGGCCGGGCCGCCGATCAGCCGCCCGGGCAGGAGCAGGACCAGCGCATCGGACCGGCCGCCCAGGGCCAGGCCCGGGGCGAACATTCGCCCGAGCAGTCCGTAGGCGGTGGGAAAGAGATAGAACACGGAGAGCAGCCCCAGCACGATCAGGGTGGTGCGGCGGGCCGACTGCCCGTCAGGGTTGGTGTAGAACCGCACCAGGACGTGCGGCAGCCCCAGCGTGCCAAAGAGCAGCGCCACCAGCAGCGAGATGTTCTGGTAGGGCCCGGTGGGCGCCAGCCCGGTGGGGTTCGTGTTGGCTTCGGCCAGGGCCGGTGTCCCGTTGCCCGCCAGCACGAGGGCGATGAACACAATGGGCACCGCCAGGGCCGTGAGCTTCAGCCAGTACTGGAACGCCTGCACAAAAGTGATGGAGCGCATCCCGCCGGCCACCACCGTCAGGCACACCACTATGACTACCGCTACGGATCCCACCCAGGACGGAAGCCCGGTGGTGATGCGGATTGTCAGGGCTGCGCCGTGTAGTTGCGGCACGATGTACAGCCAGCCCACCACCACGACCACCAAGCTGGTGACCCGGCGGACTGCCCGTGAATCCAGCCGCACTTCGGTGAAATCCGGAATCGTGTAGGCCCCGGAGCGGCGGAGGGGAGCGGCAACAAAGAGCAGCAGCATCAGGTAACCCGCGGTGTAGCCGATGGGAAACCAGAGTGCGTCCGTGCCGGAGAGGAGGACCAGGCCGGCCACGCCCAGGAAACTCGCGGCAGAGAGGTATTCGCCGCCGATCGCCGAAGCATTCCACCATGGCCGGACCGTCCGCGATGCCACGTAGAAGTCGCCGGTGGTGCGTGAAATCCGCAATCCATAGAACCCGACGACGGCGGTGGCCACGGAAACGGCAACAAACGCCGCGATGCCGACCACCGGGTTCACTGCCGCGTCACCTGTCCTCCGCCAGGTCCCGGTATCGGGCCTCGTTGCGGGTTGCCGTCCGGATGAAAAGCCACGCGCTCAGCCCGATCACCGGATATATCCCGGCTCCGAGAAGGAGCCAGCCGAAGGGCAGGCCCGCGATCTTCGCTTCGGCAAGCCCGGGAACTAGTCCCAGCATGAGGGGAAACGCCAGCAGGATCAGTAGGAAGCCGGCGGCCACCACGAGGGACAGGCGCAGCTGGGAGCGGATCAGGGACCGGACGAACACCTGGCCCACATCGGATTCCTCGGCGGCCACACGCGAATCCATCACCGGCTTGGCCTCGGACCTGGGCGCCGTTACCTTGACGCGGGTCATGCCTGCGGCCGGATCCGGGTGGTTTCCAGTTTCTCCCGGACCGACGGCAGGTGGCGGCGGCTGATCGGCAGTTCGGCTCCTGCCACCGTGACTGTAGGCCGCGCTGCGGCAAGCTTCATGTGGCTTACGTGATTGAGCGCAATGAGGTAGGACCGGTGCGTGCGGAGGAAGCCGGCCTCTGCCCACTGCTGCTCCAGATCGGCCAGCGGGACGCGGATGAGATAGCTGGCTTCCGCCGTGTGCAGCCGGGCGTAGTCGCCCTGGGCCTGGACGTACGTGACGTCGTCGCGCCGGATCATCCGCGTGGTGCCGCCGAGGTCCACCGTGATCATCTCCGGCGGTGCTCCGCCGTCTTTCATGAGTTCGCTGATGCGGCCCACGGACCTTGCCAGGCGCTCGGCCCGTACGGGTTTCAGCAAGTAGTCGACGGCGGCGAGTTCGAAGGCTTCAAGCGCGCACTCCTCATCCGCCGTCACGAAGACGACGGCCGGGGGATTGCTGCTCCGGGAAATAGCGCGGGCAATGTCCAAGCCGGACAAGGCGGGCATGTGGATGTCCAAAAACACCGCGTCCACCGTCTCGGCGTCCAGGACCCGGAGTGCCTCGGCCCCGGACGATGCCCGGTGGATGGCTCCGATCCGGTCGTCCCGGCCCAGCAGGAATGCCAGTTCCTCGACGGCAGGCAGCTCGTCGTCGGCGACGAGGACGTTAATCATGGTTCTAGGTTAGCCCCGAGACGCCCATGCCCGCGTCAGGACCATGTTCGAAGGACACCAGCCCGCTCACGCGTCGTGGCTTGGCTGTGACTTGGGAACGCGCATGGTGATCAGTGTTCCCTCGCCGGGTGCCGTCTCGATGACCATGCCGTTGTCCTCGCCGTAGACCTGCCGGAGCCGGGCGTCCACGTTCCGCAGCCCCACATGGTCCCCGTCGCTGTGCCCGGCCAGCATGGACCGCAGCTGTTCGGGATCCATCCCCACGCCGTCGTCCTCGATGGTTACCTCCGCGAAGGCACCGGAATCGTTCGCAGCAATGGTGATGTGGCCCGGACCTTCCTTGGCCTCCAGGCCGTGCCGGACAGCGTTTTCGACCAGGGGCTGCAGGCTCAGGAACGGGATCACCGTGCTCAGCACCTCGGGTGCGATCCGCAGGCTCACCTGGACGCGGTCGCCGAACCGCGCGCGTTCCAGCAGCAGGTAACGGTCGATGCAGCGGAGCTCTTCGGCAAGGGTGGTGAAGTCCCCGTGGCGGCGAAAGGAGTAGCGGGTGAAGTCGGCAAATTCCACCACCAGTTCCCTGGCCCGGACGGGGTCGGTGTTGATGAACGACGCGATGGCGTTGAGGGAGTTGTAGATAAAGTGCGGGCTGATCTGGGCGCGGAGGGCGCGGACCTCGGCCTCCATCAGGAGGGTGCGTGAGGCGTCGAGCTCGGCGAGTTCGACCTGGGCCGCCACCCAGTCAGCCACTTCGCCCGTGGCCCTGACCAGGCCGGCCCCCGCGGACGGCGCAAAGGCCGCCACAACGCCCACCACGCGCGCGCCGGCCTTGATCGGGGCAATGACCACGGCACGTTCGATGTCGGGCGTGATCGGGCCGGAGGCGGTGTCGCCGGCGAGCATCTGCAGCTCGCCTGCCGGGATCACGGCCGTGTGGCCGCCGTCGAGCACCTTGGCGGCGAGTCCCATCAGGGATGGTTTCAGCTCTTCGGCGGCGCCGTCCCAGGCGAGCACCCCCGAGGTGTCGGTGATGGCCAGGGCGTCGCAGCCCAGGATGGTGCGAAGCTGCCGGCTCGCTTTCGCCGCGCCTGCAGGGTTCAGCCCCGTACGCAGGTGCTGGCCGGCCCGGGAAGCCGCGTGCAGGGTCTTGTAGGTGGCCCGTTCCGCGTCCGTGCCGAGCTCACGGAAGGACCGCAGGACTTTGAGGCCCACGCCGACGACGACGGCGATCGCCATGGCGATCACGGCGATCGCGGCGGCGGTGAACAACGGGGAGTCCGGCATGGGCCCAGCGTATCGCGGCACTCGCCGGGCCGCTGCCCGGAGCCCTTCGGACCCTGCTTGAGGCACCGTTGAGCGCAGCATCAGGACCGCTGAGCGACGGCCCTGCGGGCTTCTCTGGAATGTAAGCACCATCACGGGGCACAGTGATTGCAGTCACATTGGCTGGGACTGTCTGTGGGAGGCAGGGGCAGCAGGTGTGGACGGCAAGTCTCAATGAGGAGGAATGATGGGTAACGATGCCCCAACTCCGGACGCAGCGGCGTCCGTGGACTTCAAGCAAGTCCAGTCGACCAAGCAGTTCCAGGAACTGCGCAAGCGTCACCGCAGCTTTGTCTTTCCGATGGCCGTTGCGTTCCTGCTCTGGTATTTCGCATACGTCCTCCTGGCCGACTACGCGGTCGGCTTCATGTCCACGAAAGTCTGGGGCAACATCAACATCGGGCTGATCCTGGGCCTGCTGCAGTTCGTTTCCACGTTCGCCATCACCGGCTGGTACGTGAGCTACTCCAACCGGCGGCTCGATCCCATTGCGGCCGAAATCCGCCATGAAATCGAAGGCCACGAGTTCGACAAGGAAGGCAACAAAATCAGCGGGGTAACGAAATGACGCTTATGGTTCCCGCAGTAAACGTTGCGGATCTCAAGGACACCACCCTGCTGAACATGGGCATCTTCGGCCTGTTCGTGGCCATAACCATGGTCATCGTGATCAAGGCCAGCCGCAACAACAAGACGGCGGCAGACTACTACGCCGCCGGACGCTCCTTCACTGGGCCGCAGAACGGCACCGCCATCGCCGGCGACTACCTCTCGGCGGCCTCGTTTCTGGGGATCACCGGCGCCATCGCCATCAACGGCTACGACGGCTTTATGTACTCCATCGGCTTCCTGGTCGCCTGGCTGGTCGCCCTGCTCCTCGTCGCCGAACTGCTCCGCAACACCGGCAAGTTCACCATGGCCGATGTGCTCTCCTTCCGGCTCAAGCAGCGCCCGGTGCGCATCGCGGCAGCCATCTCCACCCTTGCGGTCTGCTTCTTCTACCTGCTGGCGCAGATGGCCGGAGCCGGCAGCCTGATCTCCTTGCTCCTCGGCATCAGCGACTGGGGCGGACAGGCCCTGGTGATCATCGTCGTCGGCGCCCTGATGATCATGTACGTACTGATCGGCGGCATGAAGGGCACCACCTGGGTGCAGATCATCAAGGCCATGCTGCTGATTGCCGGCGCCGCCGTGATGACCTTCTGGGTCCTCGCCATCTACGGCTTCAACCTCTCCGACCTGCTGGGCGGGGCGGTGGAAACCTCAGGCAACCCGAACATGCTCAACCCGGGCCTGCAGTATGGCAAGACCGAGACCTCCAAGCTTGACTTCATGTCCCTGGGCCTGGCGCTCGTGCTCGGCACCGCGGCCCTGCCCCACGTGCTGATGCGCTTCTACACGGTTCCCACCGCCAAGGAAGCCCGCAAGTCCGTGGTCTGGTCCATCTGGCTGATCGGCCTGTTCTACCTGTTCACCCTGGTCCTGGGGTACGGCGCCGCGGCACTGGTCGGCGCGGACACCATCAAGGGTGCCCCGGGCGGCGTAAACTCGGCCGCACCGCTGCTGGCGTTCCACCTCGGCGGGCCGCTGCTGCTCGGCTTCATCTCCGCGGTGGCCTTCGCCACCATCCTGGCCGTCGTCGCCGGACTTACCATCACCGCGGCGGCATCGTTCGCCCACGACATCTACGCCAGCGTTATCGCCAAGGGGAAGGCCGACGCCGACACCGAGGTCAAGGTGGCGCGGCGCACCGTGGTGGTCATCGGGCTTCTGGCTATTGCCGGCGGCATCTTCGCCAACGGCCAGAACGTGGCATTCCTTGTCGCGCTCGCCTTCGCGGTAGCCGCATCGGCCAACCTGCCCACCATCGTGTACTCGCTGTTCTGGCGTAAGTTCACCACCCAGGGCGCAATCTGGAGCATGTACGGCGGGCTGGGCTCGGCGATCATCCTGATTGCCCTGTCGCCGGTGGTCTCGGGTGCCAAGACGTCCATGATCCCGGGTGCCAACTTCGCGATCTTCCCGCTGAGCAACCCCGGCATCGTCTCCATCCCGCTCGCGTTCTTCCTGGGCTGGCTCGGTTCGGTGCTGGACAAGAAGCTGGAAGACACCACCAAGCAGGCCGAAATGGAAGTACGTTCCCTGACCGGCGTAGGCGCCGAGAAGGCCGTGGACCACTAGTCCCTGCCGGTTGACACGAAAAACAGGAGCTCCCGCCAAAACTGAGGGAGCTCCTGTTTTGTGTTTGAACCTTGGGATCAGGCCTTGGGCCGGAGCTTGATGTTGATCATCTTCATGTCCTTGTTGCCGTCGAAGCGGTAGGCCAGGTCCACTTCCTTGCCGTCGCAGCTAATGACCCCTGCGACGTCGGCAGCGTTATTGCCGTTTTCCGTGCTGACCTTGAGGTCGTTGTAGCTCGGTTTGCATGTACCGTCCAGCTTGAGGCTTTGGACGCCGGCGGCGAATTCTTCCTTCGAGAGCTTGTCCTGAAGGGCGGGGTCGAGGAAGTCGTCGTAGGCGGCGTCGGTGTCCCCGGCGATAACGAGCTTTGTAAAATCGTCCGCCAGCCCTTTGGCTTTCGCGGTGGAGCCACCCACGAGGTTAAGCAGCAGCGCCACTCCCACGACGGCGAGGAGCACGACTCCGCCCACGATGCCCAGGATGATCCACAGTTTCCTGCGGTTCCTGGCCGGCGGCTGCTGGCCCGGAGCGCCGTAAGGCCCGGGGACGGCAGGAGCGCCGTACGGGGAGCCTTCGTACTGCGGATGGCCGCCCTGCGGGGTTCCGTATTGCGGCTGCCCGGCAAGGGGATCCGTGGACGGCGGCGGTCCGTACTGCGGCTGCCCGTGCTGCGGCTGCCCGTAGTCGGGGGTTCCGTAGCGCGGAGTCCCGTAACGAGGAGCGGGCGGCTGCTGGCCGGAGGGTTCATACGGCGGAAGGGGCGGCTGCCCGGGGACTTCCGGTTGAGGGCCGCCTGGCTGAGGGGTGCCTTGTTGGGGTTCGGCGCGCGGCGGGACGGGAGGTGGCTGCTGCCGCCGACGGCCCACGCCGGGGCCCGGTTCGGCAGGCTGGTACGGTTCCTGAGGATTGCTCAAGATCAAGCCTTTCCGGCAGCCGGCCTGGCCACTGCCTGGTTGCACGGACCGTTCACGGCCGCGATTCATTCAACTGCACCCAGCCTATAACCCCGCGCCCTTAGCCCGGGCGCGTCACCGGCCCCGGGGCGCCTCACCTCACCCTTCGGCGTGGCCCCGCTCGAGCAGCGGCTGGACCCGGAAGGGGATCAGCTCTCCCATGGCGAGGGCGGTGTCCGTCCGGTCCACTCCTTCACAGGCCAGGATCTTGCCGTTGATCCGGAAGAGGTCCTCGGCGTCCAGTGCCACCACCCGCAGCAGGAGGTCGGCGGAACCTGTCAGCCCGTAGCCTTCCAGGATTTCCGGGATGCCGGCGAGGTCCACCGCCAACTGGCCCAGCTTCTGCTGCTGTACATGGACGGAGATGAACGCCATCAGCGGGTATCCCAGCGCCGCAGGATTGATGCGCCGTTCGAAGGACAGGAAGACGTGCTTCTTCTCCAGCTGGGCCAGCCGGGCCTGCACGGTGTTGCGCGAGAGCCCAAGCTTCTGCGCCAGGGCCACCACCGTCCGCTTCGGGTCCTTGGCGAGGGCGGAAAGGAGCCGGGTGTCGGTGCCATCCAAAGCTTGCATAATGCGCAAGATTAGCACGACAGATGCCACCGGGGCAGTGCATTCTGCTCAGTTTTATCCATGGTGGTTGTACCCAATGAGCATTGTGAGTATCGTCACAATTATCCGGGGCAACGGCGCCCGGGCGGCTGGCGTGCACGGGGATCACGAGTTCCCTGAGCGCCGGTGACACGACGTATGAAGGTTGCGTGCAACTGTGTTTACAGACGAGTTGGGTCAGGGCGGCAACGCCGCCGGTGGCCCGGACAACAGTGCAGGACATCACAGCGGGACGGGCGAGAGCCTGGTCCAACTCATCACTCCGGGGGGTGAACGCGTCAGTCATCCGCAGTACGACGCCTGGGTCCGGGAGGTCACTGATGAGCAGCTAGGTTCCCTTTATGAGGACATGGTGGTCATCCGGCGGATCGATACCGAAGCCACCGCCCTCCAGCGCCAGGGGGAGCTCGGCCTGTGGCCGCCGCTCCTGGGGCAGGAGGCCTCCCAGGTTGGCTCCGCGAGGGCGCTCCGCGACGATGACTTCGTGTTTTCCAGTTACCGCGAGAACGGTGTTGCTTACTGCCGCGGCGTGGACCTGGCCGACATCCTCAAGGTGTGGCGGGGCAATGCGTCGTCGGGCTGGGATCCGTACACCGTCAACATGGCCACTCCGCAGATCATCATCGGAGCCCAGACCCTTCATGCCACCGGCTACGCCATGGGCATCCAAAATGATGGCGCAGACTCCGTGGCCGTCACGTACTTCGGCGACGGCGCCACCAGCGAGGGGGACGTCAACGAGGCCATGGTCTTCGCCGCCAGCTTCCAGTCCCCGGTGATCTTCTTTTGCCAGAACAACCACTGGGCCATCTCCGAGCCGGTCCGCCTGCAGTCCCACATCAGGATCGCCGACCGTGCGGCAGGGTTCGGGATTCCGAGCGTCCAGGTTGATGGCAACGACGTGCTTGCGGTGATGGCGGCCACCCGCGAGGCAATCGAACGGGCCCGCCACGGCGGCGGCCCGACGTTCATCGAAGCGGTCACATACCGGATGGGTCCGCACACGACTGCCGACGATCCCACGCGGTACCGGGATGCCAACGAACTGGAAGACTGGGCGGCCAAGGACCCGATTGCCCGGGTCAAGGGCCTGCTGGAACGCAAGGGACTCCTCACGGAGCAGCTCGAGGCCCAGGTGGCTGCCAAGGCCGACGCCGTTGCCCGGGAGCTGCGGGCCGGTTGCATCAACATGCCGGATCCGCAGCCGCTGGACATCTTCAAGCACGTCTACAGCACCCCCAACTCCTGGCTGGACCGCCAGGAGGACCACTACTCCCGTTACCTGGCTTCCTTCGGCGATCCCGCGGGTGCCAACTCTGAAGAAGGTGCTCGCTGATGACCCAGATGACCTTTGCCCGGGCAATTAACTCCGGCCTCCGAAAGTCCCTCGAAAACGACCCCAAGGTCATCCTGATGGGCGAGGACATCGGCACCCTCGGCGGCGTCTTCCGCGTGACCGACGGTTTGCAGAAGGACTTCGGCAAGCACCGCGTGGTGGACACCCCGCTCGCCGAATCTGCCATCATGGGCACCGCCGTCGGCCTCGCCTACCGCGGCTACCGGCCAGTGGTGGAGATCCAGTTCGACGGGTTCATCTATCCGGCGTTCGACCAGATCGTGTCCCAAGTGGCCAAGATCCACTACCGCACGCAGGGCGACGTCAAGATGCCCATCACCGTGCGCGTTCCCTTTGGCGGCGGCATCGGATCCCCGGAACACCACTCCGAGTCGCCCGAGGCGTACTTCACCCACACGTCCGGCCTCCGCGTGGTCAGCGTTTCCAACCCGCAGGACGCACACACCATGATCCAGCAGGCCATTGCCTGCGACGATCCCGTGCTGTTCTTCGAGCCGAAGCGCCGCTATCACGACAAGGGCGAAGTCGATGAGTCGATCGATCCCGCCACTGCGCTGTCCATGGAGAAGGCCCGGGTGGTCGCCGAAGGCAAGGACGTCACGCTCGTCGCCTACGGTCCGCTGGTCAAGACTGCGAAGGACGCCGCCCTGGCCGCAGCGGACGAAGGCGTTTCGATTGAGGTCATCGACCTGCGCTCGCTGGCGCCGGTGGACTTCGCCACGCTGGAGGCCTCGGTGCGCAAGACGGGACGGCTCGTGATTACGCACGAGGCCGGGCAGTCCGGCGGGCTCGGTGCCGAAGTGGCCGCGAGCATCACCGAACGCTGCTTCTACCACCTCGAAGCCGCCCCGGTCCGGGTCACCGGCTTCGACGTCCCGTACCCGTATTCGAAACTTGAAATGCATCATCTTCCGGGTCTGGACAGAATCCTTGACGGTGTGGACCGTGCCCTGGGCCGTCCCAACTCCCTCAGCGGGCTGGAAGGATGAGCGCCGCCATGATCAAGGAATTCAGGCTCCCGGACCTCGGCGAGGGGCTGACGGAATCGGAAATCCTCAGCTGGAAAGTGGCTGTGGGCGATACCGTGGCGTTGAACCAGGTCATTGCTGAAGTGGAAACGGCCAAGGCCGTCGTCGAACTGCCGTCGCCGTTCGCCGGTGTGATCACCGCCCTCCACGAGCAGCCGGGAACCGTGGTGGAAGTAGGTAAGCCGATCGTTTCCTTCGAGGTTGAAGGTGACGACGGCGGGCCGTCCACCGGCGGCCCGGCTCCGGCCGGTCCCGGCAAGCGGGAACCCAACCTCGTTGGGTACGGCGCCGTCGTCGAAAGTTCCGGCCGTCCGGCACGGCGCGCACGTGCGTTCGCTGCGCCGGTGGCTGAACCGGTCGAAACCCGGGCTACGGCTGCGCCGGTGGTTGAGCCGGTCGAAACCCGGGCTACGGCTGCGCCGGTGGTTGAGCCGGTAGAAACCCGGGCCACGGCCGAACGTCCGCGGTCCACGCCGCCGGTTCGGAAGCTGGCGAAGGATCTTGGCGTTGAGCTCACGGCAGTGAGCGGCACCGGCGCGGGCGGGCTGATCACACGCGACGACGTGCGGAACTTCGTTGGCGGGGGAGACCTCCCCGCGGCTGCGCGGGCTCTGGCCGGAGCGGGTGAGGAAACCCGGACCGCGGGGGAGCGCGAAACGCGGACCCCGATCAAGGGGGTCCGCAAGCTGACGGCCGCGGCGATGGTGTCGAGTGCGTTCACGGCACCGCACGCCACGGAATTCCTGACTGTTGACGTCACACCCACCATGGAATTGCTGGCGCGGCTCAAGGCAAGCCGGGCTTTTGAGGGCTTCAAGCTGACACCGCTGACGCTCGTGGCCAAGGCATTGCTGATTGCCCTTCGCCGCCAGCCGTCGCTGAATTCGCGGTGGGACGAAGCGAACCAGGAGATCGTGCAGTTCAACTACGTGAACCTTGGCATCGCCGCGGCCACTCCCAGGGGACTGACCGTGCCGAACATCAAGGACGCCGACCGGCTGTCCCTGACTGAGCTGTCCACGGCGCTCACGGCGCTGACCGAGACCGCCCGCGCGGGCAAGACCAGCCCGGCCGAGCTCTCCGGCGGCACCATCTCCATCACGAACATCGGAGTTTTCGGCATCGATGCCGGCACGCCGATCCTCAACCCGGGCGAAGCGGCCATCCTCGCCATGGGCGCCGTGCGGAAGATGCCCTGGGAGTACCAGGATGAAGTGGCCCTCCGCCAGGTCATGACCCTGAGCCTGTCCTTCGACCACAGGCTGGTCGACGGCGAACAGGGGTCACGCTTCCTGGCGGACATCGGGGCGATCCTCGCGGACCCGGGCATGGTCCTGGCAATGGTTTAGCCAATCCACAAAAACTGCCGGCCGCGTCTTCCGAAAGGAAGCGGCGGCCGGCAGCTTTGATTTTCAGGCAGCGTCAGCTGAGCGGCTGAGGCGTCGCCGCCACCAGCAGGGCCGCGAGGGCCATGCTTTCCAGCAGGGGGCGGGCCGACTTGACCGCGACCCGCCGGCCGTGGCTGCGGACCGAATGCGGCGTCGAGTTGATGAGGCCGAAAGCCGCGTGCGCGCGCATCCGGAGTTCGGCGGTATCTGTGCCCGTGTGCAATGCCTGCAGCACCTCAACCCAGAGCTCCACGTAGTTGCGCTGCAGGGTGCGGACCTCGGCCTGGTCGTCGTCGGAGAGATTGCTGAAGTCGCGGTCCTGGACCCGGATGACGTCGGGATTGCTCAGGGCGAAGTCCACGTGGAATTGAACCAGGCGGGCCAGGGCCGCGGCGGGATCACCGGCATCTGCAACCACCCGGCGGCCGCCGTCCAGCAGTTCCTGGCTCACGCTGAGCAGCAGTGCCCCCAGGACCGCCTGCTTGCCCGCGAAATGGCGGTAGACGGCGGGACCGCTGACGCCTGCCGCGGCGCCCAGGTCCTCCAGCGAAACGCGGTTGAAGCCGTCTACGGCAAAAAGGGTGGCGGCGGAGGACAGCAGCGCCTGCCGCCGGCTTTCCTTGGCCTGGCTGCGCTGGGTTGTCTGGTTGCGTTGGGTCGCCTGGACCCGCTCGCCCGCCGGGCTGCCGGGACCGCGCTCGATGATCGGCACATTTCCTCCTTGGAACTGCAAATCCTAGCAATGCCGGCGAGTGTTGGACATCACAGTTAATAGAGACTAACCTAAATCTCAGTTATGCGGTACTAACCGAATCGCTCAGGACGGCCTTGTCGGCCGTCCCGGAACGGAAGCAGTCAATGGAGACAATCCCCAGCCTGGTGGACACCGGGAGCGCCGCCTACGCCGCGAACCGCGAGGCCCAGCTGGGGCTGGCCCGCGAGCTGAAGGAACGCCTCGCCACAGCAGCGCTCGGCGGTCCGGAGAAGTCCAGGGAACGCCATGTGGCCCGCGGCAAGCTGCTGCCCCGCGAACGCATCGACCAGCTGCTCGACGACGGCAGCCCCTTCCTTGAGATCGCGCCTCTCGCGGCGAACGGCATGTACAACGACGACTCGCCGGGGGCCGGTGTCATTGCGGGGATCGGACTTGTGCACGGCCGGCAGGTGCTGGTCATCTCCAACGACGCCACGGTCAAAGGCGGCACCTACTATCCGATGACCGTGAAGAAGCACCTCCGGGCGCAGGAAATCGCGCTGGAGAACCGGCTGCCCTGCATCTACCTCGTGGACTCGGGCGGAGCGTTCCTGCCCAAGCAGGATGAGGTCTTCCCGGACAAGGAGCACTTCGGCCGGATCTTCTTCAACCAGGCGAAGATGTCCGCGGCCAAAATCCCGCAGATCGCCTCCGTAATGGGCTCCTGCACGGCCGGCGGCGCCTACGTCCCGGCCATGAGCGACGAAACGGTAATTGTCCGCAACCAGGGCACCATTTTCCTGGGCGGCCCGCCGCTGGTGAAGGCAGCGATCGGCGAGATCGTCACGGCGGAGGAACTCGGCGGCGGCGACGTCCACTCAAAGATCTCCGGCGTCACCGACCATCTGGCCGAGAACGACGAGCACGCCCTCCAGATTGTCCGCGACATCGTCTCCACCCTGCCCCGGCCGGCCGCCCCCTCCTGGGACGTGGACACCGCCGTCGACCCCGTTGCTGACCCGACGGAGCTGTACGGCGCCGTTCCCACGGACGTCAACGCCCAGTACGACGTCCGCGAGGTCATTGCCCGGCTCGTGGACGGCAGCCGCTTCCACGAATTCAAGAAGAACTACGGCACCACCCTGGTCAGCGGTTTCGCCAAGCTGCACGGACACCCGGTGGGTGTCGTGGCCAACAACGGCGTGCTGTTCAGCGAGTCTTCGCTCAAGGGCGCTCACTTCATCGAGCTCTGCGACCAGCGCGGCATCCCGCTGATCTTCCTGCAGAACCTCTCCGGCTTCATGGTGGGCAAGGACTACGAGCAGGGCGGCATCGCCAAGAACGGCGCCAAGATGGTCACCGCTGTCGCCACTGCACGCGTGCCCAAGCTGACAGTGGTGATCGGCGGCTCCTTCGGCGCCGGCAACTACTCCATGTGCGGACGCGCCTACTCGCCGCGCTTCTTGTGGATGTGGCCCGCCAGCCGCATCTCCGTGATGGGCGGCAACCAGGCCTCCAGCGTGCTCGCCACAGTCAAACGTGACCAGTATGAGGCCCGCGGCGAGGAATGGTCAGCCGAGGACGAGGAAGCCTTCAAGGCCCCGATCAAGCAGCAGTACGAGGACCAGGGCAGCCCCTACTATTCCACCGCGCGCCTCTGGGATGACGGCGTAATCGACCCCGCGGACACCCGCACCGTCCTGGGACTGGCGCTTGACGTCGTCTCCCGCACCCCGCTGCCGGAGAGCTCCTTCGGCCTTTTCCGGATGTGACAGCCATGACTACTTCTGCAACTCCCCGGCAGCCGGCGCCCGCCGCGAAGCCGCTCTTCGGCACCGTGCTCGTCGCCAACCGCGGCGAGATCGCCTGCCGCGTGATCCGCACCCTGCGCGCGCTCGGCATCCGTTCGGTGGCCGTCTACAGCGACGCCGACGCCGGTGCCCGCCACGTGCGCGAAGCCGACGTCGCCGTGCGGATCGGCCCTGCCGCGGCAGCCGAGAGCTACCTGAAGATTGACGCGATCATCCAGGCGTGCCGCGAGACGGGCGCCGAAGCCGTGCACCCGGGCTACGGCTTCCTCAGCGAGAACGTCGACTTTGCCCGTGCCTTGGAAAAGGCGGGCATTACCTTCATCGGCCCCGGCGTTGAATCCCTCAACGTCATGGGCGACAAGATCCGGTCGAAGAACCACGTCGCCGGCTACAGCGTGCCCGTGGTTCCGGGCATTGCCGAACCCGGCATGACGGACGCGCAGTTGATCGAGGCCGCGGCCGGCGTCGGTTTTCCGCTGCTGATCAAGCCCTCCGCCGGGGGCGGCGGCAAGGGCATGCACATCGTCGAACGCGCCGAGGACCTGGAAGCGACCCTGGCCACCGCCCGCCGGGTGGCGGCGAGCGCCTTCGGCGACGACACCTTGTTCCTTGAGCGACTGGTGCTGACGCCCCGGCACATCGAGGTGCAGGTCCTCGCCGACAACCACGGGAACGTCATCCACCTCGGGGAGCGCGAGTGCTCCCTGCAGCGCCGCCACCAGAAGGTCATCGAGGAAGCCCCGTCCCCGCTGCTGGAGTCCCTCCCCGACGGGGCGGCTATCCGGGCCCGGATCGGCGAGGCTGCCTGCAACGCCGCGCGCAGCGTTAAGTACAGCGGCGCCGGCACTGTGGAATTCCTGGTTTCGGACAACGCCCCGGACGAGTTCTTCTTTATGGAGATGAACACCCGCCTGCAGGTCGAGCACCCGGTCACCGAGATGGTCACCGGCGTGGACCTCGTCGAATGGCAGGTCCGCATCGCCGCCGGCGAGGAACTCACGGTGACCCAGGCCGACGTCGTGCTTAACGGGCACTCCGTGGAGGCACGCGTCTACGCCGAAATCCCCGAGCGGAACTTCCTGCCGTCAACCGGGACAGTGCTCCAGTTCGACGAAGTTCCGGGCCCAAGGCAGCGTCCCGGCGCCCCCGCCCGCAACGAAGTCGAGACCGCAGGCGGCCGCGTGCGCGTCGATTCTGCTCTTGTTCAGGGCTTGGAGATCTCCTCCAGCTACGACCCCATGATTTCCAAGGTGATCGCCTGGGGCAACGACCGAACTGCCGCCCTGGACACCCTGGACGGGGCGCTCGCCGGGTACACCGCGCTCGGCATCGACACCAACGTCGAATACCTGCGCCTGCTCATCAACGACGCCGACGTCCGGGCCGGGCGCCTCGACACCGGGCTGATCGAGCGTAAGATGCCGGACTTCAGCTTCCGGCGCGTGGGCGACGCCGAACTTGTTGTCGCCGCCTTGTACGCCCTGGACCAAGCGGACGAACAGCTCCGGAGTGAACCTGTGGCTGGTCCGTGGCGGCGCCGCGACGGCTGGCGAATCGGTGCCGCGGCTCCGCGACGGATCAGCCTGGGAACCTCCGACGGCGGCGTCGCCACTGTGGAGGTGACCCGGCCGGCGGCGGGGGAAGCGGCCACTGTGCGCGTGAACGGAGGGCCGCAGCTCACGGCCCTCCTGCAATACTCTGGCCGTCAACTTCCGGTGCTCACCCTCGATGGCGAAGTCGGCAGGTATGAACTTGCACCCGTTCACACCGGCCCTCCCGCCCAGAGCTGGCTCGAGCCTGATCCCCGCGTCCTATCGGAACTCTTCCTCGGCAACGAGGGCTGGTCCTGCCGGCTCGAGGTGCTCACCCGCGAGGCCCGGCTGGTCCGGGTGCTGGCCGCGATCGAACGCGAGGAGGGCGCCGCCGACCCGGCGGTGCGCTCGCCGATGCCGGGCACAGTGGTATCGGTCTCCGTCAGCAACGGCGACACCGTGCAGGCCGGCCAGGTCCTGGTCTCGGTGGAGGCGATGAAGATGGAGCACCAGCTCGTGGCGCCGCTCGACGGCACAGTCCACATCAGCGTCAGGTCCGGAGACCTGGTCAAGGCAGACCAGGTCCTTGCCACGGTCCACCCCGCCACCGCGGCCGAACTGCCTACGGCGGAGAACGCAGCCGAGGACGCGGTGGAGGAATCCGTCATCGCCATGGGCGCCGCGGAATAGCACCCCCGCTTCAACGCCAAATACATCAAACAGACCCGATCCACAGTTCAGACAAGGAAGTCCCAACATGGCTGATTTTGAGCTCAGCGAGGAATACCAGGACCTCAGCAACACCGTCCGCGAATTCGCCGATGAAGTGGTGGCGCCGGTTTCCGCCAAACACGACGAGGAACACAGCTTCCCCTACGAAGTCGTGAAGCAGATGGCGGACATGGGGCTCTTCGGCCTCCCCTTCCCGGAAGAGTTCGGCGGCATGGGCGGTGACTACTTTGCCCTCGCACTGGCCCTGGAGCAGCTGGGGCGGGTGGACCAGTCCGTGGCCATCACGCTGGAAGCGGGAGTTTCACTGGGCGCCATGCCCGTGTACCGTTTCGGCACTGATGCCCAGAAGGAGGAATGGCTGCCGTCACTGGCGTCGGGCCAGGCGCTCGCCGGCTTCGGCCTGACGGAACCCGAAGCCGGCTCCGACGCGGGCGGAACCAAGACCACGGCCCGGCTCGAAGGCGGTGAGTGGATCATCAACGGCAACAAGGAGTTCATCACCAACTCCGGCACGGACATCACCAAGCTGGTCACCGTGACAGCTGTCACCGCGAAGCAGGAGCGCGGGGACGGCAGTATCAAGAAGGAAATCTCCACCATCCTGGTGCCCACCAGCACGCCCGGATTCAAAGCGGAGAAGGCGTACAACAAGGTGGGCTGGAACGCCTCCGATACCCACCCGCTGACGCTCAAGGACGTCCATGTGCCCGAGGCGAACCTCCTCGGCGAGCAGGGCCGCGGCTACGCCAACTTCCTGTCCATCCTGGACGAGGGCCGCATCGCCATCGCCGCCCTGGCCACGGGAGCAGCCCAGGGCTGCGTGGACCTGTCGGTGAAATACGCGAAGGAACGCAGCGCGTTCGGGCAGAACATCGGTAAGTACCAGGCCATCGCCTTCAAGATCGCCCGCATGGAAGCACGGGCCCACACGGCACGCCTGGCCTACTACGACGCCGCGGCAAGGATGCTTGCCGGGAAGCCGTTCAAGACGCAGGCGGCCATCGCTAAGATGGTCGCAGGCGAGGCAGCCATGGACAACGCGCGGGACGCCACCCAGGTGTTCGGCGGCTATGGCTTCATCAACGAATTCACCGTGGCGCGCCACTACCGCGACTCCAAGATCCTTGAGGTCGGCGAGGGCACCACGGAGGTCCAGCTGATGCTGATCGCCCGCGAACTCGGCCTTTAGCTTCCCGCCAGGGAGCAGCGCAGGGAGCAAACCAGGAAGGATCGACGATGATTGACAAGGTTGTTGCCAGTGCCGAGGCCGCGGTTGCCGATATCCCCGACGGCGCCTCGCTCGCCGTCGGCGGTTTTGGACTGTGCGGCATCCCGGTTGCCCTGATCGATGCCCTCCACCGGCACGGGACCACGGACCTGGAAACCGTCAGTAACAACTGCGGCGTCGACGACTGGGGGCTGGGCATCCTGCTGAAGGACGGCAGGATCCGCCGCACCGTCAGCTCCTATGTCGGGGAAAACAAGGAGTTCGCCCGCCAGTACCTCTCCGGCGAACTCGAGGTGGTGCTGACTCCGCAGGGAACGCTCGCGGAGAAACTGCGTGCCGGCGGCGCCGGCATCCCGGCGTTCTACACGCCGGCCGGCGTCGGAACCCAGGTGTCCGACGGCGGCCTGCCGCAGAAGTACGACGCCGACGGAAGCATCGCGATCGCCTCCGCGCCCAAGGAAGTCCGCACCTTCAACGGCGCCGACTATGTGCTGGAGGAGTCGCTCACCCCGGATTTCGGACTCGTCCACGCCTGGAAGGGCGACCGGCACGGAAACCTCGTATTCCACGCCACGGCCATGAACTTCAACCCGCTGTGCGCCATGGCCGGGCGGATCACCATCGCCGAAGTTGAGGAACTGGTGGAGCCGGGTGACCTGGATCCGGAGCATGTCCACGTTCCCGGCATCTTCGTCCAGCGGGTTGTCCTTGCACCGCAGGGCGAGAAGCGCATCGAAAAGCGGACCGTCGCAGTGTCCGCCGGCGCCCCCGGCGCACCAAAACAGGCAGCAGAGCAGGCAGGAGCATAGCCGTGGAATCGATCAACACGCCGGGCGCCCCGCCCCGCCCCGAAGCCGTCCGCCACGAATACCGGCCGCCCGCCGTCGGACATCCCGAGGGCACCAGCCCCGAAACGAAAGGCTGGACCCGCAACGAGCTCGCCGCCCGGGTGGCCCGCGAACTGCACAACGGGCAGTACGTCAATCTCGGCATCGGGATGCCCACGCTGATCCCCAACTACATTCCGGCGGGCATCGAAGTGGTCCTGCATTCGGAAAACGGCATTCTGGGCGTGGGGCCGTACCCCGCGGAGGACCAGGTGGACCCGGACCTGATCAACGCGGGCAAGGAAACCGTCACCGTGAACAAGGGGGCCGCCTTCTTCGACTCCGCAGCCTCCTTCGGCATGATCCGCGGCGGCCACGTGGATGTGGCCGTGCTCGGTGCCATGGAAGTGGCGCAGAACGGCGACCTGGCCAACTGGATGATTCCAGGCAAGATGGTCAAGGGCATGGGCGGCGCCATGGACCTGGTGTTCGGGGCCAAGAGGGTGATCGTGATGATGGAGCATGTGGACCGCAGCGGCAAGCCCAAGATCGTCCAGCAGTGCACCCTGCCGCTGACCGGCAAGGGGTGCGTGGACCGGATCATCACCGACCTCGCCGTGATCGACGTCGTCACCGAAGGCGGCTCCTCCCGCCTTGTGCTGCGGGAACTGGCCCCCAACGTGACGGCTGAGGAAGTCGCCGCGGCCACGGGGGCGGAACTCTTCGAAGAGGACCAGGAACTGACCGTATGACCAGTGCTGACGAGGTTTCGACGGGCTCAACTCCCGCCAGCCCACGCGTCGTCGAACAGCGGGGCCTCTACTTCGAGGAGCTGGAGGAAGGAGTGGTCTACGCCCACCGCCCGGGCCGGACGGTGACCGAGACGGACAACGTCATCTTCACCACCATGACCATGAACACCCAGGCCCTGCACCTTGACGCCGCCTGGAGCGCCGGGCAGCCGTTCGGGCAGCGGCTGATGAACTCGATGTTTACCCTTGCCACCGTGGTGGGGCAGTCCGTCCCGCAACTGACCCAGGGAACCATCATTGCGCAGCTGGGACTGACCGACGTCTCGTTCCCGCACCCGCTCTACCACGGCGACACCCTGTACACGGAGACGGTCATCACCGGCAAGCGCCTGTCCTCGTCGCGTCCGGGGCAGGGAATCGTGACCATGCAGCACACCGGCCGGAACCAGGACGGCGTGGTGGTGGCGCTGGCCTCGCGCAGCTGCCTGATGTGGACGCGCGAGGCGCATGAAGCCGCCGAAAAGAGGACAATCTAAGCATGACTTTCCTGATGGGTCCCGCCCTGCTCTTCTGCCCTGCCGACCGTCCCGAGCGCTACCAAAAGGCCGCAGAGCGTTCCGACGCCGTGATCGTGGACCTGGAAGACGCCGTCGCACCTGCCGACAAGCAGCGCGCCCGCGGCGCCATCCTCGCCCAGCTCGGCGCTACCGGCGACGTTCCGGAGCTGGATCCCAGCCGGACGATCATCCGGATCAACCCGGCCGGCACGGAGGAGTTCGAGAAGGACCTGCACTGCCTCAAGCACACCCCGTACCGGCATGTGATGCTCGCCAAGGCCGAAAACGCCGGCCAGCTCAAGGCGCTGGAGGGCTACAGCGTGATTGCGCTGTGCGAGACTGCCGCCGGAATTCTCAACGCCGCCGCCATCGCCGCTGAACCCAACGTGGTGGGCCTGATGTGGGGTGCCGAGGACCTGCTCGCATCGCTGGGCGGGACCTCCAGCAGGAACGACGACGGCGGGTACCGGGCAGTGGCGCTGCACGCCAGGTCCGCCGTGCTGCTCGCGGCGGGGGCCTTCGGCAAGGAGGCCATCGATGCGGTGTACGTCAACATTCCGGACCTTGACGGGCTGGCAGCCGAGTCCCGCGACGCCGTCGCCTCGGGATTCGGTTCCAAGGCCTGCATTCACCCCAGCCAGGTGGCCGTCGTCCGGGGAGCGTACGCACCCGCGGAGTCGGACGTTGCCGCGGCCAAAGAGCTCCTGAACGCTGCCGCGGCTGCCGGCACCGGCGTATTCCAGTTCAACGGAAAGATGATCGACGGCCCCATCCTGAAGCACGCGGAATCAACCCTGCGGCGGGCCGGCCGGTAGGAACGCCCTGCGAAGCGAAAGCCACAGGCCGGGAGTCGTTGGACTCCCGGCCTGTGGCTTTTCCCGGTGTGGCTTCCTGATCAGGCAGCAGTGCTAACCGGCCTTCACCGCCAGCACCGGGCAGTCCGCCTCGAGCAGTATCCGCTGGGACGTGCTGCCCAGGATCAGCTTGCCCACCGGGGTGCGGCGGCGCAGCCCGATCACAATCAGCTCGGCATTGTGCTCCTCCGCGGCGTCCAGTACCTCCGCGGCGGCATCATGGCCACGGACCGGCTGCTTGATCACGTGGTCAATGCCCTGCGTCGCGAGCCGGTCCTCGATGCTCTGGATCTCAGGTTCCTGTGCGTACCGGTTATCCACCAGCGCATCACCCTTGGAGGAGTTGATGACCAGCAGCCTGCTGTTGCTCTTCCGCGCCTCGGCGATGGCCTGGGCGAGCGCCGCTTCGCCCTCAGGTGTCGGGACGTATCCCACCACGATCGTCATGGTTGCTCCTTGTTCTGCTGAATGGTTTCTGCTGATTGCGGGTAGGGGGTCGGCAAAATGCCCGGCGGCTGTTCAGTCGCTGTAGTCGGCTGCGCCGGAATTGGCGGGAAGCAGCGAGCTGCGCCCCGGGCGGGCCTTGCGCCAGAGCCGCATCAGCAGCGGCCAGAGGAGGATGACCGCCACGATGACGTAGATCCCGACGGCGATCGGCTCGCTCCACAGCCCGGCCGGATTGCCGGCGCTGAGCTGGAGGGTCTTGCGGAGCTGCCCTTCGAGGCGCGGCCCCAGGATCACGCCCAGGATCAGCGGCAGCACGGGGAGTCCGAAGCGCCTCATCATGAAGCCCAGCGCACCAAGCACCAGCAGGATGACCAGGTCGAACGCCTGCAGGTTCACCGAGTAGGCGCCCAGCGTGGCGAAGAACAGGATCCCGGCGTAGAGGTACGGCCGCGGGAGCTGCAGGAGCTTCGCCCACAGCGGCGCCAGCGGAAGGTTGATGATCAGAAGCAGCAGGTTGCCGATGAAGAGGCTGGCAATCAGTGCCCAGACCAGCGGTCCCTGGCTCGCGAACAGCTGCGGACCGGGCTGGATACCGTAGGACGTGAATGCTGCCAGCATGACGGCGGCAGTCGCGTTGGTGGGCAGGCCCAGCGCCAGCATGGGGGTCAGCGTGCCTGCAGCCGCGGCGTTGTTGGCTGCTTCCGGCCCGGCAACACCTTCGATGGCGCCGTGGCCGAACTCCTCGGGGTGCTTGGAGAGCCTCTTCTCCGTGACGTAGGAGAGGAACGTGGGGATCTCGGCGCCACCCGCGGGGAGTGCCCCGAACGGGAAGCCGAATGCTGTACCGCGGAGCCAGGGCTTCCAGGACCGCTTCCAGTCCTGCTTGCCCATCCACGGGCGTCCCACCGGGATGACGTGCAGGGGAGTGCGGCGCAGGTGCGCGGCCACCCACAGGGCTTCTCCGACGGCGAAGATGGCCACGGCCACCACCACGATGTCCAGGCCGTCTGCCAAAAGCGGCATCCCGAAGGTAAGGCGTTGCTGGCCGGTGACCGAATCCATGCCCACCAGGCCGATCGCCAGGCCCAGGCCCAGGGCCGCGAATCCGCGCAACCGGGAGGAACCCAGCACGGCCGTGACGGCCAGCAGGGCGAGCACCATGATCGCGAAGTAGCTGGGTGAGCCCAGGCTGACGGCGAACTGGACCACGATCGGCGCGCAGACGGCGAGCAGCGTTGTACCGATGGTGCCGGCAACAAAGGAACCGATGGCGGCGGTAGCCAAAGCCTGGGCTGCCCTGCCGGCCTTTGCCATCTTGTTGCCTTCGATGGCGGTGACCACCGACGAAGACTCACCGGGAGTGTTGAGCAGGATGGAGGTGGTGGAACCGCCGTACATGCCGCCGTAGTAGATGCCGGCGAACATGATGAAGGCGCTGGTGGGCTCCAAGGCGTACGTGACCGGGAGCAGCAGGGCCACGGTCATCGCCGGGCCAAGGCCCGGGAGGACGCCGACGGCAGTGCCGAGGACCACGCCGATGACGGCGTAGAGGAAATTCATGGGGGTCAGCGCGGTGGCGAAACCATCCATGAGGGAGGAGAAGACGTCCATTAGAGAATCCCTTCCAGCAGGCCGGCGGGCAGTGCGATGCCGAGGCCCAGGAAAAAGCCGTAGAAGGTCAGGATGGACATGGCCAGAGAGATGAGGCCGTCACGGACGTAATGCCGTCCGCCGAGGGCCCACACGCTGCCCCAGAACAGCACGGTTCCGGAGATAACCCAGCCGGCCCAGTCGATCAGCAGGATGTTCGCGACGAAGGCGCCCACCAGGGGGAGTATCGTCTTCCAGTCCGCGGGGTGCGCCAGGTCAACGTCCTCGCCGCCTTCCGCCTCGCCCTTGCCGCCGCGCAGCACATTCACTGCAAGGAGTACGGCGCAGACGATGAGCAGGCCGGCCACGATGAAGGGGACCGTCTTGGGACCCACAGGGTCCGACTTGGAATAGGGCGTCGCCAGGCCGTTGGCGTCGAGGAAGACCATGACCCCGGCCGCCCCGAGCAGGAGGGCAACCCCCAGCTCGGAGCGGCCTTTGAGCCGTGAGGCCACCGTTGGTGAAGAGCTCACGCCAGGCCAAGCTTCGTGAGGACGTCCGCCACCCGCTTGTCCTGCTCCGTCAGGAAGGTCTTGAATTCATCACCGGTGACAAAGGCGTCGGTCCAGCTGTGCGTCTTCAGCGTCTCCTTCCAGGCCTCGGTGCCGTGCATCTTCTCGAGGGCTGCGATGAGGGTTGCTTTGTCGGCGTCGCTGATTCCCGGAGGGGCAACGATGCCGCGCCAGTTGGTGAACACCAGGTCGATGTTGGATTCCTTCAGGGTGGGGGCATCAACGCCGTCCAGCCGCTCCGCGCCGCTGGTGGCCAGCACGCGGACTTCGCCCGATTCAATCTGCTTGAGGTACTCACCGGCGCCGGAGGCCGCAAAGCCGAGCTTGTTGCCGAGGATGGCCGGGAGAAGGTCTCCGCCGCCGTCGTAGGAAACAAAGTTGACCTTGGTCGCGTCGATTCCCACTGCTCCCGCGAGCTGCATCGGCAGCAGGTGGTCGGGGCCGCCGGGGGAGGAGCCGCCGCCGACGGCGATGGCGCCGGGATCGGCCTTCCATGCCTTCACGAGGTCGTCGATGGTCTTGTACGGCGAGTCCTTGCTGACCATGATGGCGCCGGGCTCTTCAATGAGCTTGGCCAGCGGAGTGGTGTCCGTCAGCTTGGATGCGGACTTGTTGGTGTAGCTGGCGCCCACCACACCCAGGCCCATCAGCATGGTGAGGTCGCCGTTGCCCTTTTCGTTGACCACGCGGGCCAGGCCCACGGTTCCGCCGGCGCCGGCGAGGTTGAAGACTTCGGTGTTGGTGGCGATCTTCTCGTCGTCGAGAACCTTCGCGGCAGCACGGGCGGTGGTGTCGTAGCCGCCGCCAGGCGTGTTGGGGACGAGGATCTGCAGCCCGGTGACGGGGCCGGCGGCAGCGCTGGAGCTGCCGCTCGTCGAACTCTTGCCGGTGGCACCGCAACCGGTGGCCATCAGGGCGATGCCGGCGGCGACGGCGGCAATGCGCAATGCGCGGATCTGGCGCATGGTGTTCCTCTTCTCAGTAAAGTTCTTGGTCAAGCTGGTCAGCAAAACTGACTGTGCATCTGATGCTAGGTGCGGAAGTGAGCGGCATCACTCTTGTGTAAGCAGAGAAAGTTAAGTTCATTTCGTTCACGTTTCCGGCACTCAACCGGAGCTCCGGCCGGTCTCACGGAGGCGCGGGCCCGGCGTCCGCCCGGCAGGGTGCGTTGGGGTATAGTTCCGGTACCCCACCCACCAGAGGAAAGAACCACAGTGACTCGACGAAGAGGAATGTCCCTCGCCGGGCAATATCTGGGCCTCCAGCTGCTGATTGTCCTGGCCGTCCTCGTCGCCGTCGTCGCCATCTCCCTCGCCCAGTCCGCGGCCGCGTTTGAAAGGATCGAGGGGCGCCGCGCACTGTCCGCCGCTGAAGCGCTGGGCAGCAATCCCGCCGTCAGGGCTTTGCTTCCCTCGGCCGAACCGCGCGGCAGTGCGGCGCTGTCCGCCGTCGCCGAATCCGTCCGCACGGTCTCCGGGTCCGCGCAGGTGGCGCTCGCCCGGACGGACCGCACCGTCGTGGCGTCGTCGGACCCCGGACTTCTCGGCCGCCCGCTGGAACTTGGCCCGAGCAGGGTGATGGAAGGCCGTGCCTGGACGGGCGTGGTGGGCGGAACAGCCACCCCGGTCCTTTCGGCCCACGTGCCGGTCCTTGACGATTCCGGGAAAATGATCGGCATCGCGTCCATCAGCCGGAACTACCCGTCCACGTGGGAGCGGCTGGGGGATGCGGTGCCAAACCTGCTGACCTACCTGGGAGTGGCCAGCGTCCTGGGGGTTGCCGGCTCCCTGTTGCTGGCCCGCAGGGTCAAGCGGCAGACCCTTGGCATGGAGCCCAGCGAAATCTCCGGCCTGGTGGAGAACCGCGAGGCGATGCTGCACGGACTGAAGGAGGGAGTGGTGGCGCTGGACCTCCACGGACGGATCACCGTGGCCAACGACAGCGCCCGGGCGCTGCTGGGCCTGCCGGCGGACTGCGTGGGCAAGGACCTTGCCGGCCTGCCCGTTGAACCTGCGCTCAAGGAAGTGCTGACAGGTGAGCAGCCCGGGCAGGACCAGATGGTGCTGGTGGGGGAACGCCTGGTGGTGCTCAACCGGGTGCCCATCCGGTCCAAGGGCCGCGTGATGGGTTCGGTCGCCACCTTGCGCGACCGGACGGAGCTGTCATCCCTGGAACGCGAGCTCGGGGCAACGCGTACTGCGACGGACACGCTCCGGGCGCAGGCCCATGAGTTCGCCAACCAGCTGCACGTTATCTCGGGCCTGATCCAGATCGGCGAGTACGATTCCGTGGTGCAGTTCGTCAACGGCGTCACTGTGGACCGGACACGCCTCAACGACGACGTGACCAGCCGCATCCAGGACCCGGCGCTCGCCGCCCTGCTGATCGCCAAATCCAGCCTCGCAGCTGAGCGTGGTGTGCTATTGCAGCTGGATCCCGGTTCGGTGCTGGCGCCGGTGGGCGATGAGCTCTCCCGGGACCTGACCACCGTGGTGGGGAACCTCGTGGACAACGCGCTCGACGCCGTCACAGGAGTCACCGAGGGGTCCGTCCGGGTCCGCGTTGAGGACACTCCCGAGGAAGTGGTGGTGACGGTCCGGGACACCGGCCCCGGCATTGACGGGGCAGCGGCCGATGAGATCTTCCGGCAGGGGTTCAGCACCAAGAAGCCCGGCCCTGCCGGCGGCCGGGGCTTTGGCCTGGCGCTCTCGCGCGTAGTCTGCCGGCGGAGCGGCGGCGAACTTACGGTCGCCAACGACGGCGGGGCCGTCTTCACCGCGCGGCTGAAGCGGGCGCCGCTGACACGGACGCCTTTAAAAGGGATGCCGGCTAAGGGAAAGGTGACCCGGCCATGATCAACGTCCTGATCGTCGACGACGACTTTATGGTGGCCAAAGTCCACGCCGGGTTCATCCAGCGCACGCCGGGATTCGCCGTCGTCGGAGTTGCGCACACCGGAGCCCAGGCCATGGCGGAGACCGCCCGGCTGCAGCCTGACCTTGTCCTCCTGGACATCCACCTGCCCGACATCAACGGCCTGGACCTCATGGCCAGGCTGCGGGAAGCAGCGCCGGAACTGGACGTGCTGGTGATCAGCGCGGCCCGCGAGGTGGAGACCGTCCGCCGCGCCCTGCGCGGCGGCATTGTCCACTACCTGATCAAACCGTTTTCGCAGGCGGACCTGCAGGAACGGCTGGAGCACTACCGCAGCGCTTACCAGGGACTGGACCTGTCCAAGGACGTGGCCGAGCAATCGGACGTCAACCGGGTCTTCGGGCTGGAAAGCGCGGAACGTGCCGAACGGACGGAACCGCGCCTCCCCAAGGGCTGCAGCCCGGAGACCCTCAGCCGTGTGGTCGCGGTGCTGGAGTCCGCCGGGGCGGACTTTTCGGCCGCCGAAGTCGCGGACCTGCTGGGCACATCCCGGGTCAGCGCCCGCCGGTATCTCGAATACCTCCACGACGAGGCTCGGGTCGAGGTCCGCCTCAAATACGGCGCGGGCCGTCCCGAGCGCCGTTACGCACTCAAGTCACCGTGACCCCGGCGGGAGGGACAGTGGCGGAATGGCCTCGTAGAGCAGGGTCCTGATCCACCGCTGGCCCGTCTCGCGGTGTTCCGCCCGGCTTGCGAAGCGGTACAGGTAGCTGTGGACGCGCACCCAACGGGGGCGGGCGCCGTCGAACGGGTCCTTGCGCAGCAGCCGCAGGACAGCTCCGTCGGCTTCGAGCAGCTTCGCCAGGAAGGCGTAGAACCACTCCTCGTGGACGGTGCGCAGGGGCAGGAACCACATGAGCCAGTCCAGCCGGAGGTGGTACGGAGCCCACTGGTGCGGCAGCCGGCGGACGTCGCCGGGCTTCCCGCGGAAACCGTACTCGCGCCAGTCCGAGTCGTCGTCGGGCTCGTCGTCGAGCGTGCCTTCCACCACAATCTCGATCCGCAGTTTGGTCACCGTGCCGAATGCCCCGTAGGTGTTGACCAGCTGCCAGCGGTTGAAACTGGCGTTCATCAGCTGCCGGTGCTGGAGGAGGTTGCGGGCCGGCCAGTAGCTGAGTACCAGCAGGAGCACCGTTACGGCGAGCACGACGGCGAGCCACCACACAGGGGTCCGCGCACCGCCGTCGGCGGCACCGTAGGTGTGCCAGTCCAGCGGGATGACGGGGAGCACCGCGTGGGCGACCGGATCGCTCACTGCGGCGAAGGCCAGCAGGATTGCCATCCAGTTCAACCAGGCGAAGTTTCCGCTCGCCACGAGCCATAGCTGGGTGAAGATGACGATGCCCGCGGCGATGCCGGCCAGCGGTTGCGGGGCGAACAGGAAGAACGGAACCACCAATTGCGCGAAGTGGTTGCCCAGGACTTCCATCCGGTGCAGGGGCTTGGGGAGGAGGTGCGCCTGCCGGCTTAACGGACCCGGCATCGGCTGGGTCTCGTGGTGGTAATACAAGGCGGTCAGGTCGCGCCACTCGCTGCCTCCGCGGATCTTGATCATGCCGGCACCGAACTCGAGCCGGAACAGCAGCCACACCAGCAGGATCAGGATGGTCCGGGGCGGCGGCGTCTGGTCCGAGCCAAGGAAGGCCACCGTGAAGCCGGCCTCCAGGAGCAGCATCTCCCAGCCGAAACCGTAAAAAGTCTGGCCCACGTTGACGATCGACATGTACAGCAGCCACAGTGCCAGGAAGGCGATCATCGGCAGCCAGGGCGGTCCCAGCTGCGGAAGTCCCAGAATGAGCGTGGCCGAAACCGCCATGCCGCACCAGCAGACAAGCCGCAGCAAGCGGTCCGAGTAGCGCCACAGGAACAGGCTGGGCCGGCGCCGGCGCCGGAAGCTGTCCAGGTAGTCGGGGACCGGGAGCAGGCCGCGTTCACCGAGCAGCGCCGGGAACTGGTTGCGGCAGGAGAGGAACGCCACAAAGAAGATCGTCGCGACGCCGCGCTGCAGCACCTGCCGGGCAAACTCATACTCCGGCGCGTCGAACCATGCGGCCCACTCCACGATGTTCACGTTACGCCTGCGGCGCATGGCGTCAATGTCCCCGTTTACCTGCCCCGCCGCGCATGCCACCGGCAGGCCCGCCGGCGGGACCCATACGTGCGGGATACTTAACGGATGCAGCCACGCAGAATCGTTCTCCTCGGATCCACCGGTTCCATCGGCACCCAGGCGATTGACGTCGTCGACGGCGCCCCGCACCTTTTCGAGGTTGTGGCACTAAGCGCCGGCGGCGGGAACCTGGACCTCCTTGCCCGCCAGGCCGTCCATACGAAGGCCAGGGCCGTGGGTACGGCCAGTGGCGATGCGGCCGCCTTGCAGGAACTGATTGACGACGCCGCCCGCGCAGCCGGCGTTACCGGCTACCGGCCGGAGATCATCACCGGCCCGGACGCCTCCACCAGGATTGCGGAGATCGAGGCGGACGTGGTGCTCAACGGCATCACCGGCTCGATCGGCCTGGCGCCAACCCTGGCGGCCCTGAAATCCGGTGCCACGCTGGCGCTCGCCAACAAGGAGTCGCTGATCGTCGGTGGCGCCCTCGTGAAGGCTGCCGCACGGGAAGGCCAGATCGTCCCGGTCGATTCCGAGCATTCGGCGATCGCGCAGTGCCTGCGGTCCGGGACAGCCGACGAGGTGGACCGGCTCATCCTGACGGCCTCCGGCGGACCCTTCCGCGGCAGGACCCGCGGGGAACTCCACAGCGTCTCGCCGCAGGATGCCCTCGCGCACCCCACCTGGGACATGGGCCTGATGGTCACCACCAACTCCGCCAGCCTGGTGAACAAGGGCCTTGAAGTGATCGAGGCGCACCTGCTGTTCGATATCCCGCTGGACCGCATCGACGTGGTGGTGCACCCGCAGTCCGTGGTCCATTCCATGGTGCAGTTCGTGGACGGCTCCATCATCGCCCAGGCTTCGCCGCCGGACATGCGCCTGCCCATCGCCCTTGGACTCGGCTGGCCGGACCGGGTCCCGAAGGCGGCCGCGCCGTGCGACTGGACCCAGGCAACCAGCTGGACGTTCGAACCGCTGGACACAGAGGCGTTCCCCGCTGTTGGCCTGGCCAAGGACGCCGCCAAACAGGGGAGCACCTACCCTGCCGTGTTCAACGCCGCCAACGAAGAGGCCGTGATGGCGTTCCACTCCGGCCGGATCCGGTTTACCGACATTGTGGATACCATCGAAGCGGTGCTCAGCGAACACCCAGGATCCTCCGGGCTGACAGTTGAGTCCGTACTGGATGCTGAAGCGTGGGCACGAGCGCGCACCCACGAACGTTTAGCAGTGAGCAGTCTCTAGGAAGCAGCAGATCTCAGCATGAGTCCCGTCATTCTCTTTATCCTCGGTGTCGTCTTTGTGGCGATCGGCATCGCAGTCTCCATCGCGCTGCACGAGGTGGGCCACCTCGTTCCGGCCAAGCTGTTCAAGGTGCGGGTCACCAAGTACATGATCGGCTTCGGCCCCACCCTGTGGTCCAAGCGCAAGGGGGAGACCGAGTACGGCATCAAGGCGATCCCGCTGGGCGGCTACGTGTCCATGATCGGCATGTATCCGCCGAACAGGGACGACGGCACGGTGCGTCCCTCCAGCACCGGCATGTTCCAGACCCTTGCCACCGAAGCGCGTTCCATGGCCCACGAGGAAGTGGGGCCCGGCGATGAGAAGCGGGTTTTCTACCGGCTGCCGGTGTGGAAGAAGGTCATCGTGATGCTCGGCGGCCCTGCCATGAACCTGCTGATCGGCGTGGCGCTGACGGCCGTGCTGTTGATGGGCTTTGGGATCAGCACCCCCACCACCACCATCGCGGACGTCTCCAAATGCCAGGTCAAGGCCGGGGAAACCGTGGATCCGGATTCCGCCGACTGCAAGCTCACTCCCGCAGCTGCGGCGCAGCTCAAGCCCAACGACACCATTACCTCGTTCGACGGCAAGGCGGTGACCAGCTGGGAGGAACTCACCGGGTGGATCCGCGCCTCCGCGGGACGGGAAGTCAGCATCACGGTGGTACGCGACGGTTCGCCCGTCACCACTACCGTGACCCCCGTGCTCTCGGCGCGGCCGGTCGTCGGCGCGGACGGGCGGCAGGCCACTGATTCGAACGGGACCCTGCAGTACCAGGAAGTCGGTTTCCTGGGGATCGGTGCCCAGACCGCCCTGGTGGCCCAGCCGGCGTCGTCCGTGCTGCCCATGGCGGGGGAAAACATCCAGCAGGTGGCCGGCGTCGTCCTTAATCTCCCCGCACGGGTGGTGGGCGTCGCCAAGGCGGCCTTCAGCGAAGAGCCCCGCGATCCCAACGGGCCCATCAGCGTTGTTGGTGTGGGCCGCGTGGCCGGTGAAGTTGCCGCCATGGAGCAGGTGCCGCTGCAGTCCAGGCTGGCCGCCCTGGTGGGATTGCTGGCCGGACTGAACTTCGCGCTCGCGGTCTTCAACCTGGTCCCGCTGCTGCCGCTGGACGGCGGCCACGTTGCCGGCGCCCTGTATGAGGGAGCCCGACGGCGGCTGGCCAAGCTGTTCGGCCGGCCGGACCCTGGAGCGTTCGATATCGCCAAACTCCTGCCCGTGACGTACGTAGTGGCTGCGCTGCTGATGGGTATGAGTGCCCTCCTGATTTACGCGGACATCGTCAAGCCCGTCAACCTGTTTGGCTAATCAGCTCATTCCGACTTGGATCCGATAATCACCTCTTTTTGACTGATATTTATAAATCAGCCGAAAATGATTGATGTTTGGAAATCAGTCGATTATGTTTGCGATATGTACGTACTCACCATCGACCAGCGCGGGAGCACCGGCGACAGGGACCGAGTGCCCGGCCTGCTGGCCGAGCTACACCGGAAGTCCACCGCCGGCCGGTTCGAACGCTCCGTCGGCGACGAAGTCCAGGGTGTGGTGGAAAAGCCTGCTGAAGTGCTGGACATCGCCCTTCATTGCCTGCGTAGCGGCCAGTGGTACGTGGGAATCGGAGTGGGTGCTGTTGACCTCCCGTTGCCGGCCAGTCCGCGGGAAGGATCCGGTGCGGCGTTCGTCGCTGCCCGGCTGGCAGTGGAAAAAGCCAAGTCCGCCGCCGCCCATGTGCCGTTGTCCGTGGTCCCCGGAGGACTGCGCCGCGGCGGTGCGGCGCCCCCGGAGGCCGCAGCCGGCATCAGGGCGTGCGCGAACGCCGAGGCAGTCCTCCGCCTGATTGGCCGGCTGGTGCAGGACCGCACGGAGGCCCAGTGGAAAGTGGTCGACACCCTCCGCGGACTGCAGCAGGACACGTCAGTCAGGCACGGCAGTCAGAAGCTCGCGGCAGCGAAACTCGGAATCACGGAGCAGTCGGTGAGCCGCGCCGTCCTGAGGTCCGGCTGGCAGGAAGAATGGGCGGCGAGGCCCGCCGCAGAGATGCTCCTTGGCGTGGCCCATGACGCAGTGCTGGAAGGAAACAGGTGAACGCTCTCTGGATTACCCTCGCCCTGCTGACGGCTGGTTTCGCCGGGTGGCCTGTCACCGCGCTGGTGTTCCGGCTGGCCCGGACCATCGACGACAAAGCGGACGCGGCCAAGGCGGCCGCAGACCGCGCCGCCCGGGAACGTGCCGCCGACGACGCTGCCAATGACCCCGCCGCCGATGTCACGGTGGACCGGGCAGCCGCGGGCCGTGCATCGGCGGACCGTGAACCATTGGACCGCGCAGCCGCGGGCCGTGCAGCCGTCGACGGCGAGATCACCGTTGCCGCCGACGTAGCCGAAGGCGGGGCCGGAAAGGTGCCCGCAGCGGCATCCGCTCCGCCGGCGCCAACCACGCGGATCCTGCGCGGCGGAGCCATCATCGGCGTCCTGGAACGGCTGGCGGTGTGCCTGGCCATCCTGACGGGGCAGCCCGTGGCGATCGCCTACGTGGTGGCCATCAAGGGCCTGGGGCGCTTCGCGGAACTGAAGGAGACCCCTGTGGCCGCAGAGCGGTTCATCATCGGAACGCTGTCATCCATGCTGTGGGCCGCCGGAGTCGCCGCCCTCGCCAAGATCCTCTTCCTGAGCTGAACCGGATACGTACTCCGGCGGGCAGGGCGATAGGGTATCCGTATGACTGTTTTTGCTGTTGAGTACGTATACGCCGCCGAGTCCACCGAAGCACGGAACGCCGCCCGTCCGGCACACCGGGAATGGACCGCCGCCCTTGCCGGTGAAGGCGCACTCCTGGCCAGCGGGCCTTACGGCGATGGAGCCGGTGCCCTGCTGATCTTCAAGGCCGCCGACGAAAACGCGCTGAACGGGATCCTCAAGCAGGATCCTTTCGCTGCGGCCCAGGTCATCGCGGGCACGCGCACCACCGAATGGAACCCGGTGACCGGCCTCCTGGCCGAGCACGCCGCCTAGCCCGCCGGAACCACCCACCATCGATACCTCGACCTAAATAGGAGTCCACGTGACCTCGGTCAGCCTGGGAATGCCGTCAGCACCGCCCCCCGTCCTCGCACCGCGCAGGAAAACCCGCCAGATCAAGGTGGGCTCGGTGGGCGTCGGCTCGGATTCGCCCATCAGCGTGCAGTCGATGACCACCACGCCCACCACGGACATCAACGCCACGCTGCAGCAGATTGCTGAGCTGACGGCCTCGGGCTGCGACATCGTGCGCGTCGCCTGCCCGTCCGCGGACGACGCCGAGGCGCTTCCGATCATCGCGCGGAAGTCCCAGATCCCCGTCATCGCGGACATCCACTTCCAGCCCAAGTACGTCTTCGCTGCCATTGAAGCGGGCTGTGCCGCGGTGCGCGTCAACCCAGGGAACATCCGCAAGTTCGATGACCAGGTCAAGGAAATCGCCAGGGCCGCCAAGGACCACGGCACGTCCATCCGGATCGGCGTCAACGCCGGATCGCTGGAGCCCGGAATCCTCAAGAAGTACGGCAAGGCAACCCCCGAGGCTTTGGTGGAGTCAGCTGTCTGGGAAGCCTCGCTGTTTGAGGAGCACGGCTTCCACGACTTCAAGATCTCCGTCAAACACAACGACCCCGTGATCATGGTTGCCGCGTACGAGATGCTGGCCGAGCAGGGCGACTGGCCCCTGCACCTGGGCGTCACCGAGGCCGGCCCGGCCTTCCAGGGCACCATCAAGTCCGCCACGGCCTTCGGTGCCCTCCTGTCCCGGGGAATCGGCGACACCATCCGCGTTTCCCTGTCGGCTCCTCCGGTCGAGGAAATCAAGGTGGGAAACCAGATCCTGCAGTCGCTGAACCTGCGTCCCCGCAAGCTCGAAATTGTCTCGTGCCCGTCCTGCGGCCGGGCCCAGGTGGATGTGTACACGCTGGCCGAGCAGGTCACGGCCGGCCTGGAAGGGATGGAGATCCCGCTGCGTGTTGCCGTGATGGGCTGCGTCGTCAACGGACCGGGCGAGGCACGCGAAGCTGACCTGGGCGTGGCCTCGGGCAACGGCAAGGGACAGATTTTTGTGAAGGGCGAGGTCATCAAGACTGTCCCCGAGAGTGAAATTGTTGAGACACTGATCGAAGAGGCCATGCGAATCGCTGAAGAGATGGGGGAGGCCGATGGCGAAGATGCTGTCAAGGGTAGCCCCGTGGTTAGCGTCTCGTAGGGAGACCGCAGGATCCGGCATCTCAATCCGGGTCCTGTCCGGTCCGGACACTGCCATGCTGCGGGAGCTGGCCAGGACGGACGTTGTAGCCAACGTCTTCATCCTGTCCCACCTGGCGGCAACGGGAACGGCCGCGCCCACCACGGGCGGGGCCAGCATCTTTGGAGTGTTCGACGGCGACACCCTGGTGGGCGCGTGCTGGGCCGGGGCAAACCTCGTTCCCGTACAGCTGGACCCGGAACTTGCCGGGCTGGTGGCCGAGCATGCGCAACGCTCCGGCCGCCGGTTCGCCTCCATCTTCGGCCCCGCCGATACGGTCCTGGCCATGCACGAACAACTGGAGCAGCTGGGGCAGTTGGCCCACGAGGTCCGTGCGGACCAGCCGCTGATGACCATCGCCGGGCCGCCCGCCGTGCCCGCGAACACGGAGCTGGGTGTCGGCCAGCTCGCCGACTTCGACAGGATCCTGCCCGCCTGCGCCGCCATGTTCGAAGAAGAAGTGGGATATTCTCCGTTCCTGGGCGGCCGCGAGTTCTACAGCAGGCGCGTGGAAGGCCTCATCAGGCAGGGCCATTCCCTTGTTCACCTCGATGAGGACGGCCAGGTCATGTTCAAGGCCGAACTCGGCGCCGTCACCCCTGAGGTGACCCAGGTCCAGGGCGTCTGGATGAACCCCTCCTTCCGCGGCCTCGGACTCAGTGCCGGCTACATGGCCGCCGTTGTCATGCTGGCGCAGAAGCTCGCGCCCGTCACCAGCCTGTATGTCAACGACTACAACGCCCGGGCGAGGGCCACCTACGAGCGGGTGGGCTTCCACCAGGTGGGCACGTTCGCTACAGTTCTGTTCTAGCTGGCCGCAACCGGCCGGCGTTCGAACTTATTGGGGGATAAATGAATACGTCCGTTGTGCGCTTTTTCGGGGCCTCTGCCCTCCTGGTGCTTGGCCTGTCCGCCTGCAGCGGTCCAGCCGCCCCTGCCGACGCAGGGGCTTCCCCGGCAACGTCCGCCGCATCTGACACCCCCAGCCCCACGCCGACGGAAGCTGCCTTCACCATGCTGACGTCCGACGAACTCGCGGAGATCGCCGGAGCCGTGAAGGACTCAGACAGTGTGGCACTCTCCGTGCTGCCTGCGGAGAAGGTCTCGCAGGCGCTGGAACAGATGATGTCCCTCATGACCGAGGTGCAGGTGGAGCCGGCCGAGTGCAATTCCATCGCCACCGGAACTGCAATCAAGCCGGACAGCAACACCACCATGGCGGTGGGTGCCTCCACCTCTTCAACGGCAGAACTCACCCAGACGCTCTCGCTGGTGTCAGGCGTGGAGAAGGAACAACTGGACCAGACGCTTGCCCGGCGCAGCAGCGAGATCGCAGACTGCAGCAGCATCAGCATGAACATCAAGGGAATGTCCATGACAGCCGAGACCATCCGGCTTGACAGCGGCGCCGCCACCGACGGTGCGATTGCCATGCAAACGGACGTCACCCTGCCTACAGGTGGCATCCAGAGCACCGTGATGGCCTTCGCGGTCAAAGGCGGAGTCCTGATTTCGGCGCAGGCGACAGGCTCCGGCGTGACGTCGTCCGACCTTGCCGCTGCGGAAGCCATGCTGGACCAGGCTGCCGCGCTTATCGACTAGCCGGGCGGCCTCCAGGGAGCATGCGGTAACACAGAGTCAACTGCCGAAAACTGCGTGACGACTCTTGTAATGGTGCCGTGAATCACATAGGTTCTTCCTAGCCGCGCCGATGGGGTGCGTGCGGTCTCAGGGGGAAATCAGCAGATGGCACTGGACGTTGACCTTCCCAGCAGGCACGCCTAGCGCTTCCTCCGGACTTCTGGGTCCGACGGGCCGTAAGAGCCACGCCAAAACAGGATGACCAGCCGGCAACGGCCAGGGGCTTCCTTTCAGTTCTGGCGTGGCTCTTCTCCGTCCCCGGCGGCCGGGAACCCGGCACCCGCCGCGCCACGGTAGATTAGTACCCAGACGAATTTGCCCAGCCCGTCATCTGAACAGGCACCTCCCAAGAAACGGATTCCTACCCGTGGTCCTTCGACTATCCAAGCTTTTCCTGCGCACCCTGCGCGAAGATCCCGCCGATGCCGAGGTGGCGAGCCACCGGCTCCTGGTCCGAGCCGGGTACATCCGCAGGGCAGCGCCGGGCATCTACACCTGGCTGCCGCTTGGCCTGAGCGTGCTGCGGAAAGTGGAGAAGATCATCCGCGAGGAAATGACCGCGATCGGCGCCCAGGAAGTCCATTTCCCGGCTCTCCTGCCCAAGGAGCCCTACGAGGCCACCAACCGGTGGACCGAGTACGGCGAGGGCATCTTCCGGCTCAAGGACCGCAAGGGCGGCGACTACCTCCTGGCCCCCACGCACGAGGAAATGTTCACCCTGCTGGTCAAGGACCTGTACTCCTCGTACAAGGATCTTCCGCTGAGCATCTACCAGATCCAGAACAAGTACCGCGATGAGGCCCGGCCGCGTGCCGGCCTGCTGCGCGGCCGCGAGTTCATCATGAAGGACTCCTACTCGTTCGACGTCGACGACGCCGGCCTGGACGCGAGCTACAACGCGCACCGCGCCGCCTACCTGAAGATCTTCGAGCGCCTCGGCCTCGAGGTGGTTCCGGTGGCTGCTACTGCAGGTGCCATGGGCGGCTCCCGGAGCGAGGAGTTCCTGCACCCGACCGAGATCGGCGAAGACACGTTCGTGCGGTCCGCCGGCGGCTATGCGGCCAACGTGGAGGCAGTGACCACCGTGGTGCCCGCGGACATCGACTTCACCAACGCGCCTGCCGCCGAGATCCGGGACACCCCGAACACTCCCACCATCGACACGCTCGTGGACGCAGCCAACGAGCTGGTTCCCCGCGGGGAGAACGACGGCGGCGCCTGGACGGCCGCTGACACGCTGAAGAACGTCGTCCTCGCCATCACCCTGCCCACCGGCGAGCGGCAGATCGTCGTCATCGGCGTGCCCGGTGACCGCGGCGTGGACCTGAAGCGGGTTGAGGCCAACATCGGCGCCTACCTGCCGGTCGCCGGCGAGATCACCGTGGAGGCCGCCGGCGAGGAAGACCTTGCCCGCAACCCCCTGATCGTCCGCGGCTACCTGGGCCCCGGCATGTCACTGAGCGCACCGCTCCTCGGACTCGAAGGTGCCGCCAAGCTCCTGTACCTGGTGGATCCCCGCGTTGTCAGCGGCACCGCCTGGGTCACCGGAGCCAACATGGCCGGAAAGCATGTCTTCGGCCTCGTGGCCGGCCGGGACTTCGGCTGGGACGGCGTGATCGAGTGCACCGAAGTGCGCGCCGGTGACGAGGCGCCGGACGGATCCGGTCCCCTGGAGACCGCCCGCGGCATTGAGATGGGCCACATCTTCCAGCTCGGCCGCAAGTACGCCGAGGCCCTTGAACTGAAGGTCCTGGACCAGAACGGCAAGCAGGTAGTGGTCACCATGGGGTCCTACGGCGTCGGCGTTACCCGTGCTGTCGCGGCCCTGGCCGAGTCCAACCACGATGCCAAGGGCCTGGTCTGGCCCCGCGCAGTGGCTCCCGCCGATGTCCACGTCGTGGCTGTGGGCCGGGGCGAGGAAATCTTCGCGGCGGCCGAGAAGCTCTCACTCGAGCTCGAAGCCGCAGGCCTCGAGGTCATCTACGACGACCGCCCCAAGGTGTCCCCGGGCGTCAAGTTCGGCGATGCGGAGCTCGTTGGCGTGCCCACGATCCTGGCCGTTGGCCGCGGGCTGGCGGACGGCGTCGTGGAAATCAAGGACCGCCGCAGCGGCGAGGCGGAGAACGTGGCCGTGGAGAAGGCTGTTGACTATGTGGTCAACGCCGTCCGCAGCAAGTAACCCGCTCGGCTGAAGGAGTGATCTCGGGATTCGAGTCGCTGGAGCCCGCCACGCTGATCCTCATCATCGTGGCGGGCTTCGCCGCAGGGTGGATTGACGCAGTGGTGGGCGGCGGGGGACTGATCCAGCTCCCGGCGCTGCTGCTGGTGCCGGGCATCAGCCCGGTCCAGGCTCTTGCCACCAACAAGATGGGTTCCATTTTCGGGACCACCACCAGTGCCGTGACGTACTACCGGCGGGTCAGGCCGGACCTGCGGACCGCCATACCCATGGCCGTCATTGCGCTGGCCGGGAGCTTCGGCGGCGCAGTGCTGGCCGCCACCCTGCCTGCGAGCGTCTTCAAACCCATAATCGTGGCGGCGCTGGTCGCCGTCGCTCTGTTTACGGCGTTCAAGCCCAACATCGGCGACCTGACTTCGCTCCGCCACGACGGCCGGACCCACTATGTGGTGGCCTGCCTCATCGGAGCGGCCATCGGGTTCTACGACGGGCTGATCGGACCAGGGACGGGTTCGTTCCTGATCATCGCCCTGGTATCCGCGATGGGTTATGCGTTCCTCGAAGCCAGTGCCAAGGCAAAGATCGTGAACATGGCCACCAATGCCGGCGCCCTGATCTTCTTCCTGCCGCACGGCTCACTGCTCTGGGGCGTGGGGCTGGTGCTTGGGCTCGCCAACATGGCGGGCGGCTACCTCGGGGCGCGGACCGCGGTGAAGCAGGGCAGCACCTTCATCCGTAACGTTTTCCTCGCCGTCGTCGGCGCCCTCATCCTCAAACTCGGCTACGACATCTGGCAGGACACCTTCGCCTAGCAGGCGGGCCGAAGGGAATGCGAAAGACCCTCCCGGCCGGGAGGGCGGGGGCGTAGCATGCTCCTATGTCAACAGGGGACGAGCCCTTCCGGGACGCCTTGGACGCAGCAGCCGGGCACGCCCGTGAATGGCTGGCAAGCCAGCAGACCCGCCGTGTAGGGCCCCGGGCCACGGCAGGGGAGCTGGAGGCCGTCTTCGGCGGTCCGATGCCCCAGGCCGGCATGCCGGCGGGCGAAGTGATCGACTATCTCGCGGCCGAGGCGGAACCGGGCCTGATGGCAATGCCGTCGGGCCGTTTTTTCGGCTGGGTTATCGGCGGCACCGTGCCCGCCGCCCTGGCGGCGGACTGGCTGGTCAGCGCCTGGGACCAGAACTCCTTCCTACGTGCTGCCACGCCCGCCACGGCGGCCCTCGAGGCAGCAGCCGGGCGGTGGTTCCTGGAGCTGCTGGGCTTGCCGGAAACGGCCGACGTCGGTTTCGTCACCGGCGCGACCATGGCCAACTTCGCCGGCCTGTCCGCCGCCCGCTGGCGCGTCCTGGAGAGGGCCGGCTGGGACGTGAACACCGGTGGCCTCGCCGGCGCACCGGCACTCCGTTGCATAGTCGGCCAGGAACGCCACGACTCGATCGATCTCGCCTTGCGGTACCTCGGCCTGGGCCGCCCCATCGTGGTGCCATCGGACCCGCAGGGCCGCATGGATCCGGCAGAGCTGGACTGCGCCCTGGACCGTGCCCTGGCCAAGGCATCGGACGAAACCGGGGGATCAGCTGCTGCGCCGCCGGTTGTGTGCCTGCAGGCCGGGAACGTGCATTCCGGCGCGTTCGATCCGTTCCTCCAAGCGATCACCGTCGCGAAAGCACATGGCGCCTGGGTGCACGTTGACGGGGCTTTCGGACTCTGGGCGGCTGCGGTGCCGGAACTTGCCGCCCTGACCGCTGGCCTCCACCTTGCTGACTCGTGGGCAACCGATGCGCACAAGACACTAAACGTGCCCTACGACTGCGGCATCGTGGCTGTACGGGACACGGAGGCGCTCGAGGCCGCCATGAGCGTCAACCCCAGTTACATCATCCGGGATGGCGTTGCGGCGCAGGTACGCAATCTGGCGAGCCGCGCTGCGCAGTTGGCGGAGCAACTGTCGGTGCTGGACGGCGTGGAAGTACTCAACGACGTCGTCTACACCCAGGTCTCCCTGGCCTTCGGCGATGACGCGACCACGCGGGCCGTGACGGCCCGGATCATCGGTGACGGGCTGGTGCGGATGTCCGGTTCCCACTGGCGGGGGCGGGAGGTCCTGCGTCTTTCGGTGAGCAACTGGACAACGGACGACGCCGACGTCGAGGCGGCCGTCGAAGCGGTGCGGAAAGCCCTGGCAGCAGTTCGCGGCTAGGCCCGGCCGCTTGCTTTCCAGCCAGCTTCACTCAGGCCCTGCTTCACCCGGTGCCGGGAGGTCATGCGCAGCGGGCAATCCGTCGAGGGTGCGTCCGGCCAGCGTGCTGGCCACCCAGAGGGAACGGGCCAGGTCGCCGCCATGGTGGGGGCGCGAGGCATAGGATAGGGCGTTTTCAACTTCGCGGGCGAGGCTCCACTGCCGGGCCGCCTCGGCATCCAGCCCCGCCGCGTTGCTGAAGTCCCTGCATCTCTCCAGCAGTCCCCGCCGGGGATCAGACCGGGAGAGGTCCCGGATGCGGTTCCACAGGAGCGGGGCCACCGAGAACTCGGCTTCGCCGATCATTGGCTGCGGGTCGATTGCCGCAAAACCGCCCTGCGGCCGGGCCAGGATGTTCAGGTAATGGAAGTCCGTGTTGACCAGGACGTCGGTCCCGGCACGGCGGCCCACCGCTCCGCGCGTCTGGCAAACTTCCAGGGCAGCCTCCAGCAGCCAGCGCGGAAATGGCCTGCCGAGCTGCTCCCAGTCCGCCGGAAGATCATCACTCCACTGCTCGGCGCGGGCTGCCACGTGGTCGAATTCGTGCCACTCCGGGCGATGGTCCGGCCTCAGGCTCAACTGCCGTGTCAGCCCGCCCCAGACGCCTACGGCCGTATCGAGCGGAACGTCCTGGAGGGAGCGGCAAGCGTCGAGCCTTTCCAGCAGCATGGAACACGTCCCGGCGTCGGACTCCAGGAGCCGCACCGCACCGTGGCCGTCCCAGAGCCGGAGGGCGAAACGCTCCACCCGGGCTTCGTCGTGCGGGTAGGCAACCTTGAGGACTGCAGGAACGCCCTTGCGGGTTACCGGGACAACCACGGCTCCATGGCCGTTCCATGGCAGCTCACCGGGCGCCAGATCCACCTCAAGGTCCCACCGCTCCAGGCGTCCGCGAATCAGCCTCTGGAGGGAACCCAGCCAGGCACGTCCGCCGCTTGTCCTGCCGTACCGGCGGCTCAGGTCAGGCGGGATGGGGACATCTGCGGGTGCTTTCATCGGATCCAGCGTAACTGCCGGCCCGCCGGCAGGACGCGGAAGGTCAGGCGACCACGCCGCTGGCACCCAGCAGGTTGCCGATCCCGAAGGTCGCGATGAGTGCCAGGGCACCGCCGAGCACCACCCTGAACGCAGCCTTCGACTTCGAGCCTCCGCCGATCCATGCTCCGAGGGCTCCGGTCAGTGCCAGGGCCACCAGCACTGCCACGAAGGTCAGGGGGACCCGGATCTCCTCCGGGGGCAGCAGGATTGCCAGCATGGGCAGGATCGCTCCGATCAGGAACGCTATGGCTGACGCGAAGGCCGCGTGCCACGGGCTGACGATGTCGGTCTCATCGATGTGGAGTTCGGCGGAAAGATGCGCGCCAAGGGCGTCGTGGGCGGTGAGTTCCTCAGCCACCGTGCGGGCAGTGGCGGCGCTGAGGCCCTTGCCCTGGTAGATGGCGGCGAGCTCCTCGAGCTCCTCCTCGGGCTGCTCAGCCAGTTCGCGTCTTTCCTTCTCGATGAGCGCCTGCTGGCTGTCCTTCTGGCTGCTGACGGACACGTACTCGCCCAGCGCCATCGAAATGGCACCACCCACGACGCCGGCCGCACCGGCGATCAGGATAGGGCCGGAATCCGTGGTGACGCCTGCCACGCCCACCACGATTGCCGCGACGGACACGATGCCGTCGTTGGCACCCAGAACTCCGGCGCGCAGCCAGTTCAGCCGATGGGCGATGTCGTTGTGGTGCGGTTCGTTTTCATGCTGTGTTGCTGCTCCCGCGATGTCCATGGGTATAGCAAACCATCGGCTACCGCCGCCTGCCAGTAATACAAGGCTAAGAAAGGTAAGCCACGCCAAGGGCGAGGCAGGGTCTATCCGGCGTCCGACGGCGCCGGCGAAGCCCCCGGCGCGGTCGATTCCTGCGACGGGCTGTCCTGCGGGAGCTCCGGAAGCTGCGCAGTATCCACCACGATGCCCGGCAGGGGACCGGGGTCGGAGCCCCACAACACGGCGCGGTTGGCAGCTGCCAGAAGGCCCGAAATGGCCCATTGCCGGGTGCTCCCGCCGCTCAACGCGACCAGGTCCCCGTATACCGGGAGGGTTCCTGCTTCAAGGCTGCCCAGACCGGCGGCAGGGGCAGCGAGGAACGACGGGCCGAGGGTGTACCCCGCCTCCCGCGGCGGAATGTCCACGCACAGGGCGCGGCTGAGGGCTTCGGCTTCGGCAAGGACCGACTCATGCCGTGCCAGCAGCTGTGACGCCGAGCCGGCGGCCGCTCCGTCGAGGCGGGCAAGCGCCACTTGGTAGCCGTAGACCGTTTCGGCCTCCGTCTTGACAGTCATCGCCAGGGCTGTTGCCGGGGTGGCCGATCCTTCAGCCGGTCCGGACTCGGTGGTGGCCGGCGGGCAGGAACCGTCCGCTGCCGCCGATGCGGTAACCGATGCTGTTGCCGATGCTGTTGCCGATGTGGTTGCCGATGACGCGGCTGTCGGCGCGGCTGACGGCGCGACTTGGGGCGGCGCGGCCGGAGACGCGGGCGCCGCGGGGGCGGCTTCCCCCAACGCAGGTGCAAGTGAGGATGCCTGAAGAACCTGGGCGGTACCGACGGCGGCAAGCAGCCGTGCCATCCCGCCGTCGGAAGCTGCCGCATCTTCGAGGCGCCGGCTTCCGCTGGCGGACAACGCGGCGACGAGGGCGGCGGGGGAGTCCGTTCCCTCGGCCTGCGCCGTCGCGGAAGCGGTTGCTGATCCGGATGCGGAGGCGGCACCCGTGGCCGACGCGGACGGCTTCGGATCAGGGCCGGTCAGCGCTCTCGCCTGGGTTGTCAGCAAAGTCACAGTGCGCAGCAGGGCCTGGCGCTCGGCACCGGAAAAGGAGTCAGCCATTCTTCTGCCGGCCAGGCGCAGCTGCATCGTTTCGGCAAGCGCAGCCGCCCGTGCCCGTTCGGAAAACGCGGGTTCCGGCACCTCCTGCGGAGGGCCCGGAGTCAGCGCCAGCCCCAGGCTGATGACCAGGACCGCCAACGACGCCAGGATGCCGTACCGGAAATAGCGGGCCGGCCGTGGTTTTTCCTTGGTGTCGTCTTTCACAACAGACCATGTTGTCATGCCCGGCAGCAAGCGAGTGCACCACGGCGCCCATAAAATGGCTACGCTAGTACACACAACATCATCTAGCGGGAGGCGGCCGGCATCGTGAGTAATGCAGAAGCCACGACTTCATCAGACCGGACCGGGACGGGCAAGACTGAGGCCGAATCCGTGCACAACCCGGAAGCCGAGCGCGTCCGGGCGCTGCTGGAACCCTCGGTCCAGGCAAACCGGCTTTACTTGGAGGACGTATCCATTCAGGTTGCCGGTGCAAACCGTGTGGTCCACGTAGTAGTGGACCTGCCGCAGGAAGAGACCGGCGGAGTAAGCCTTGACGTTATTGCGGAGATTTCCAAGGAACTCTCCGGCATCCTGGACAGCGACCCCAGCTACGACAGCCGCCCCTACGACCTCGAGGTTTCCTCGCCCGGCGTGGGACGGCCACTGACCGAACCGCGCCACTGGCACCGTGCCCGCGGCCGCATGGTCAAGGTGAATGTCATCCAGGGCGAAAACCTGACCGGCAGGATCCAGGCCGTTGATGACGACGGCGTGACGCTGATTCCGGAGATCGCTGCCAAGAAGGGCATGAAGCCCAAGCAGGGCGAGCCGGAGAAGATTCCTTTCGACAGGATCCGCAATGGAAAAGTCGAGATAGAGTTCAGCCACCTCGATGAGGTCGGTCTGGAAGATGAACACAATGGACCTTCTGAGGAGGCCTGATGGATATTGACATGAGCGCACTGAGACTTCTGGAGCGTGAGCGTGAAATCCCGCTGGACCTCCTGATTCCCACCATCGAGCAGGCACTGCTGGTGGCGTACCACAAGTCTCCGGGAGCCTTCGAGAAGGCCCGCGCAGAGCTGGACCGCAAGAGCGGCCACGTGACCATCTGGGCCACCGAAATCGACGACGACGGCGCCCCCATCGGGGAGTTCGAGGACACTCCGGCCGGGTTTGGCCGCATCGCTGCCAGCACGGCACGCCAGATCATCCTGCAGCGGTTGCGCGACGTTGAGGACGACAACGTCCTGGGCGAGTTCAAGGGCCGCGAAGGCGAGCTTGTTGCCGGCACCATCCAGCAGGGCAACAACCCGCACATGATCCAGGTGAACCTCGGAACCGTAGAGGCGCTGCTGCCTCCGCCCGAGCAGGTGCCCGGCGAGAAGTACATCCACGGCAACAGGCTTCGCGCTTTCGTGATCGACGTGCACCGCGGCACCAAGGGTCCGTCCATCACGTTGTCCCGTTCGCACCCCGGACTGGTCCGGAAACTTTTCGAACTGGAAGTTCCGGAGATCGCCGACCGTTCCGTGGAGATCGTGGCACTCGCCCGCGAAGCCGGTCACCGCACCAAGATCGCCGTCAAGGCCAACATCCCCGGCATCAATGCCAAGGGTGCCTGCATCGGTGAAATGGGTTCGCGTGTCCGTGCCGTCATGACCGAGCTCAACGACGAAAAGATCGACATCGTTGACTTCAGCGAGGATCCGGCCAGTTTCATTGCCAGCGCGTTGTCTCCGTCGAGGGTGAATTCCGTCACCATCACGGATGAAGCGACGCGCTCCGCCCGTGTTGTGGTGCCGGACTACCAGCTGTCGCTTGCCATCGGCAAGGAGGGCCAGAACGCCCGCCTGGCCGCCAAGCTCACCGGCTGGCGGATCGACATCGTCTCCGACGCCGCGGTTCAGCGCGAAAACTAGTCCGCCGTGGCGGACGGCCCCTCGGACTGTCCCGTCCCGTTTCGACCCGTCGTTTCGGGGCCGGGGCACCTGAGGGGCTAGAATAGACATTGACCGTGCCTTATGGCCGGTATCCGTGCGCCTTGAGCGTGCCCGCAGAATCTGCGTTTCTTAGGAGCGCAGCCCCAAGCGGGCGGGTTCGGGGCGGCAGATTTGTAAGGGCAGGAAGATACTCACCGTGGCGCACACGCAACACCTTGAGGATCAGCCGCAGCGTACCTGCATCGGATGCCGGAAGAAGGGTCCGCGGTCTGAGTTACTCCGGCTCGTCGCCGAAGGCAGCGGTTCCACCGCTGTTGTGGTGGACGAACGACGCCGGATGGCTGGCCGGGGTGCTTGGCTGCACTCCAGCGAAACGTGCCTGGCGCTGGCTATCAAGCGGCGTGCGTTCGGACGTGCCCTCCCGGGCACCACCGGAACTGCCGCCGTCGAACGCCGGATAACGGCAGGCACGCAAGCCGTGGACACTCCGGTGGCCGCAGCAACAACCGTCCAACCTGAAAGCGGGTCAGAAAACTGATGGAAACCCGATGAGTTCCCAGCGATGAGTGCGCAACGATGACAACTTTGTTGCGCTCTGCAATGGACCTTTCAGCTGCACTCGCGGCGGAGGTCCGCAGTAAGAAGTAGACGGTTCGTGCCTGGCTCGGTGCGGACCGAGACAGGAGAAATGTGGCCAAGGTCCGCGTACATGAGCTTGCTAAAGAGCTCGGTATTACTTCCAAAGATGCAGTAACCAAACTGCAGGAACTGGGCGAATTCGTTCGCTCCGCCTCTTCCACCATTGAGGCCCCCGTTGTGAGGAAACTCCGCAACGCCTACCCCGCCGCCGGCGCTTCGAAGTCCGAAGCTCCCGCTGCAGCGCCCAAGGCGCCCGCAAGCCCCTCGGCTTCCCGTCCGGCCCCCGCGCCGGGCCCGGCAGCTCCCAAGGCTCCGGAACCCAAGGCTGAAGCTCCGGCAGCAGCCCCGGCCCCGTCTGCGCCCGCTCCGGCAGCAGCCCCTGCCCCCGCGGCCCCGGCTGCAGCAGCAGCTGCGCCGGCAGCCCCGGCGGCACCGTCCACCGGTGCAAAGCCCGGCGCACGCCCGGCCCCCAAGGCTGAAGCTCCTGCAGCCCCGTCCCGCTCCGGCGGACAGGGCAGTTCGGCACCCCGTCCGGGCGGCCCCCGCCCCGGCAACAACCCCTTCGCCACGTCCCAGGGCATGCCCCGGGGCCGCGGCGGCGACAACGAACGTCCGCCGCGTCCGGGCAACAACCCCTTCGCTCCTTCCCAGGGCATGCCCCGTCCGGGCGGAAGCCGCACCGAGGGCGAACGCCCCGGCGGCCCCCGTCCGGCAGCCGGCGCAGGAGGACCCCGTCCGGGTGCTCCGCGTCCCGGCGGCACCCAGGGTGCACGTCCCGGCGCTCCGCGTCCGGCCGGTGCTCCCGGTGCACGTCCCGGTGCAGGCGGCGGAAACCGTCCTACTCCGGGCATGATGCCTAACCGCACCGAACGTCCCGCACCCGCTGGTGCAGGCCGTCCCGGCGGCGGTGGACGCGGTCCCGGACGCCCGGGCGGCGCACCGGGTACCGGTGGCGCTCCCGGTGCCGGTGGCGGTGCTCCGGCCGGCGGTGGCTTTGGCAAGGGCGGCCGCGGTCGCGGTGGCACCCAGGGTGCCTTCGGTAAGGGCGGCGCAGGCCGTGGCAAGCAGCGCAAGTCGAAGCGTGCCAAGCGTCAGGAACTCGAGCAGATGAGTGCTCCGTCGCTGGGTGGCGTAAGCGTGCCCCGCGGCGACGGCAACACCGTTGTCCGGCTCCGTCGCGGCTCGTCCATCACGGACTTTGCCGACAAGATCGAGGCGAACCCCGCTGCACTGGTGACCGTGCTCTTCCACCTCGGCGAAATGGCCACGGCCACGCAGTCCCTGGATGAAGAGACCTTCGCCCTGCTCGGCGAGGAGCTTGGCTACAAGCTCCAGGTCGTGTCCCCGGAGGACGAGGAGCGCGAGCTGCTCTCCGGTTTCGACATCGACTTCGACGCGGAGCTGGAAGCCGAAGGCGACGAGGAACTCGAGGCACGTCCTCCTGTTGTCACCGTCATGGGTCACGTTGACCACGGTAAGACCCGCCTGCTGGATGCCATCCGTAACTCCGACGTTGTCGCGGGTGAACACGGCGGCATCACGCAGCACATCGGTGCTTACCAGATCACCACGGCGCACGAAGGTCTCGACCGCAAGATCACCTTCATCGATACTCCGGGCCACGAGGCGTTCACCGCCATGCGTGCCCGTGGTGCGAAGGTCACCGACATCGCCATCCTGGTGGTCGCAGCGGACGACGGCGTTATGCCGCAGACCGTTGAAGCCCTCAACCACGCGCAGGCAGCCAACGTGCCGATCGTCGTGGCCGTGAACAAGATCGACAAGGAAGGCGCCAACCCGGACAAGGTCCGCGGCCAGCTGACCGAGTACGGACTGGTTCCCGAGGAATACGGTGGCGACACCATGTTCGTCGAGGTCTCTGCCCGCCAGAACCTCAACATCGACGAGCTGCTCGAGGCCGTCCTGCTCACCGCAGACGCAGCCCTGGACATGCGCGCCAACCCGAACAAGGACGCCCGCGGTATTGCGATCGAAGCCAACCTGGACAAGGGCCGCGGTGCGGTTGCCACCGTCCTGGTCCAGTCCGGTACGCTGCACGTCGGCGACACTATCGTGGCAGGCACGGCCCACGGCCGCGTCCGTGCGATGTTCGACGACGACGGCAGCGTCCTGACAGAGGCCGGCCCGTCCCGCCCCGTGCAGGTGCTGGGTCTGTCCAACGTCCCGCGTGCAGGCGACACCTTCTTCGTGACCGCTGACGAGCGCACCGCCCGCCAGATCGCTGAGAAGCGTGAAGCAGCCGACCGCAACGCAGCCCTGGCCAAGCGCCGCAAGCGCATCAGCCTGGAAGACTTCGACCAGGCCGTCGCCGAAGGCAAGATCGACACCCTCAACCTCATCCTCAAGGGTGACGTGTCCGGTGCCGTGGAAGCCCTCGAAGACGCGCTGCTCAAGATCGACGTCGGCGAAGGTGTCCAGCTCCGCGTTATCCACCGCGGTGTCGGTGCGATCACGCAGAACGACGTCAACCTGGCAACTGTCGACAGCGCCGTCATCATCGGCTTCAACGTCAAGCCCGCCGAGCGTGTTGCCGAACTGGCAGACCGCGAAGGCGTGGACATGCGCTTCTACTCCGTCATCTACGCAGCAATCGATGACATCGAGCTGGCCCTCAAGGGCATGCTCAAGCCGGAGTACGAAGAGGTCCAGCTTGGCACCGCCGAGGTCCGCGAAGTGTTCCGTTCCTCCAAGTTCGGCAACATTGCCGGTTCCATCGTTCGCTCGGGTGTTATCCGACGCAACACGAAGGCCCGCATCAGCCGCGACGGCAAGATCATCGGCGACAACCTCACCGTTGAGACGCTCAAGCGCTTCAAGGACGACGCAACCGAGGTCCGCACGGACTTCGAGTGTGGTATCGGTCTTGGCTCGTTCAACGACATCACCGAGGGCGACATCATCGAGACCTTCGAGATGCGCGAGAAGCCGCGCGTCTAAGGTGTCCTAGCGTTACAGGTGCGGGGTCGTTGGATTCTTTCCGGCGGCCCCGCCCCTTCGCCGGACGGTATTCGATCTTCGATCGCAAACCGCCCGGCTCCGGTAGGCCCGATGCCACTCCCGGGCCGCCGGAAAAAATCCAACGCGGGTCCGTCGTAGACTCGCCTTAGGTGCGTGGCAATTAACCGAACCTTTTGTACGCAAGCCGCTAACGCGCCGTCGTACATCCAAATATTTAGGAGTGGAAATGGCTGATCCGGCACGCGCTGCCAAGTTGGCGCAGCGGATTAAGGTTGTTGTTGCAGAGGCTTTGGGCCGGAAGGTCAAGGATCCGCGGCTTGAAGGTATTACTGTTACCGACGCCCGCGTGACCAATGACCTGCAACACGCCACGATCTACTACACCGTGTTCGGGGACCAGGTGGTGCAGGCTGATGCTGCCAAGGGCCTGGAGAAGGCCAAGGGCGTTCTCCGGCAGGAAGTGGGCCGCAACATCACGGTCCGGCTGACTCCCACCCTCGAATTCGTGGCTGACCAGATTCCGGTCAACGCCTCCAACCTCGAAGAACTGCTCCGCGCCGCCAAGAAGCGGGACGCCGAGGTTGCCGCCCTGGCTGCCAGCGCCAAGCACGCCGGCGACGCCGATCCTTACAAGAGCGACATTCCTGAGGATGTCGAAATCGACGAGGACGACTTCGACGAAGAGGACGAAGACCTCATCGACGACGAAGAAATCAACGAAGACGGCAACAAGTAGCACGTCGCAGGCATGAGTGTGGCCGGACCCGGAAGGGTCCGGCCACTTTTTTGCCCAAGGAGTGGCGTCAGTGGCGGGCGTGCCTGTCAAGGTCAAGGGAAACCAGTTTGCCGTCGGGTGCCTGGTTCGGCGCGGGGAGGGCATCAGTGGTCGCGTAAAGCGTGGAATCCCCGATGGTGACGTCAGCGGTGAGCTTGCCTGTCAGGACTGTCCGCTGTCCTTCGTCGCCGTTGATCCTCAGCACGCCGTCGCCGAACAGCGACGCGACGTAGATGTCGCCGTCGTCGTCAAGTGCCAGTCCGGTGGGGGAGAGCACTTCGTCAGCGAACAGCCTGACCCTGCCGTTGTCCGGGTTGACCTTATAGACGGACCCGCGTGCGCCCAGCCGCGGATCTTCCGGTCCGCCGGGGAGCGTGGTGACGTAGAGCCAACCGTCGGAACCTACCGCCACGTCCGTGGGCACTGGTTCAAATGCATAGGTCCGTCCCACAACGCAGTCCGGCAGCTGCAGTGTCGCCGCAACGTCGGCAGTGATCCGGTATGGCTGGGGCGGGAGGAGGGCGACGGTTTCGGTGTCACCTGAACGGAGGTCCACGGAAACCACGCTGTTGGCTCCCGCATCTGCCACGTAGGCCGTGCGGCCGGACAGGGCAATCGAGTATGGATGGGAATCCACGTCGCCTGTGTACGAGGCAGGCGGCATGTCGGCGGGCAGCTGGGCGGCGCACTCATCCGGCAGGTTGCGGAAGCCGTAGCGGGTGTCGCCGTCGGCGTTTTCTTCCGACTCCAGGGAAGCGAAGTCCCCGATGGTCCACTGCGTACCATCGTCGCTGATGGCCCTGATGTGGCCTGCCAGTGGCCTGTCGTCCATCGGGCCGGCGCCCTGGCTTTCCAGGAGATACAGTGTGGACCGGCGCTCCGCGGTGCCCGCCACGTCCCAATCAGGAGCCGAATAGACGGTGGACTTGCTGCCGTCGGCCAGAACCCTCGTCAGGCGGCCGGCGAATTCCTCGCTGACGATCACCGAGCCGTCCTGGTCAGCGTTGACGTGCAGGGGACCCACGAGTCCGCTCGCAAGGACTACGGGTGTTTGCTCCGCTGGCGCGGCACTGGCCGAAGCTGCGGGGGCCAGGAGCACGGCGATAGCTGCCGCGGACGCAAGCACCCGACGTTGATTTCTCATGGTTCTCTCCAATGCCCTTTGATGAATATCAAGAGCCTTGAGACCACGGATTGGCTACCGTAAGAACGGCTGCCCCCACTGCCCATATTGTAATTCCCGGTCGTCGGCATCGTCGATGGTCACGCAAACTGCCGGGCCCGGCGCACCGGAACTACGGGCCGGCTGGCTATGATCGGAGCATGGATGCCCAACCTTCAGCCGCCGCTATCCAGGACTTCCTGGGCCAGGCCATCAACCTCGCCGTTCAGAATGTGGCCGACGGCGGCGGACCGTTCGGTGCGCTGGTGGTCACCGAGGACGGAAAACGCCATTTTGGCGTCAACAGGGTAACGCGGGATAACGACCCCACCGCACATGCCGAAGTTGTGGCCATCCGCACCGCTGCGGCAGAATCCGCCAATTTCGACCTCAGCGGAGCTGTGCTCTACGCAAGCTGCGAACCCTGTCCGTTGTGCCTGGCGGCCGCGTTGTGGGCGCGGATCGGTCGTGTGTATTTTGCCGCGGACAGGCACGGCGCCGCGGCTGCCGGGTTCGACGACGCCCTGTTCTACGAATATTTTGACGGCACCCGCCCGGAACTCATGCCGGTCAGCCAAACCGATATCCCGACGTCGAACGTCCCCTTTGACGCGTGGCGGGACAACCCGGACCGCACGGAATACTGACCTCCGCCTCGGGGTTCCGGCCTGCCGGACCGGCGGGACCTTCGACTCTATCCGGCAATGGTTGGCAGGCGTCCGATTAAGCCATGACCTCAGGTGCGGCCGGAAGGCAGCGCGGAGCAGTGGAACCGCGACTTATCAGGTGCCCCGGCTGCGGGAAGACGAACAGGATCCCGGCAGCTGCTCCCGGCCGTCCGCGCTGCGGCAACTGCCGCCACGACCTGCCGTGGATTGTCGACGCCGGAGATGCTGACTTCAAGCACATCGCCGAGCAGTCCACCGTGCCTGCCCTGATCGACTTCTGGGCCGAGTGGTGCGGCCCCTGCAAGTTGGTCAGCCCGGTCCTGGACCAGCTGGCAACGGAGAAGGCAGGTCGGATCAAACTGGTCAAAGTCGACGTGGACAAGGCCCCCGGGCTCTCTGCGAGGTTTGCAGTCCAGGCCATCCCCACGCTGATGGTGATTGTCAGCGGAATGGTGATTGCCCGGCAGGCGGGAGCCGCGCCGGCGCCGGCCTTGCGGACCTGGCTGGAGCACGCGCTGTCCTCCACTCTGAGCTGAGCACCACTCCGGCCTCGGCCCCAGTCGTTTTCAGCAATCTGCAGCACATTCCCGGCACAAGTAATCGGCATATGGAGTGCATACGGAGGAAGCCATGACAGAGATACTGCGCTACGAAGTCGGATCCGGCATGGTCCTGGTCGAAGCAGAGGAGAGCAGCTTCGGGGTGGAACACCCCTCGCGGGACGACCAGGGGATCCAGGACACCGGGCGCAGGCTAGAAGATGCCCTCGCGGCCATCCGGCCGGCAGCAAGAGCCGCCGCGGACGTCCTGGGGGACCTGGCGCCGAAGCATCTGGAACTTCAGTTCGGCGTGAAATTGGCTGGCACAGCAGGGGCCATCATCGCGAGGAATGTTGCCGAGGCCCATTTCATCGTCAGGATGTCATGGTCGCCCGAGCAGGCGCCGCCCGAGGAAGAGATCGAGTACTAGAGGCTCAGCCGTGAGGTGCACTGCGCTATGTCCGCCGCACCGCCATGTTCGCCGCACCGGGTTGGTTCGCGGCACTATGTCCGCGACCGGCGGCCGCCGCGCGCCCCCAGCCCGCCGAGAAGCGGCGATCCCATGCCCAACAGGAAGCCGAAGTCGTACCAATTGCCGGCCCTCGCGTTGTTGTAGAAGGGGAACTCAGCCCACGCGCCGAAAACGTGCGCGATGAGCACGATCCACGCCGTAAAACCGTTCCAGAAGCCCCACAGCAGGTCTTGCCACCACATGATGTTCCTCTCCGGTGCCGCCCCTCTGGTCAGGTTAAGGCGCGGGCGGCTTTCGCACTAGGGACTCTTTGCCCCACCTGGGAGTTGTTCCCCCGCCGTGCGGGGCGCCCCGAGAACGTGCGGGGCGGCCCCAGAACCTGGGGCGGCAGTCCCGGGGCGTGTGGCGTCAGTCGCGGGACGGCAAACGGCCAAGGCCTTCCACGAGTTCAGCTTGGACGCCGCAGAGTGCAATCCGGATCCAGCCTTCGCCGATGGAACCGAAGGCCGTGCCAGGCGCGAAAGAAACCCCGGCATCAGCGAGGAACTTACGGACCCAGGTTCGCACTTCGCCGCCGCTGACGTGGGAAACATCGGCCCAAAGGTAGAACGCCCCCTGCGCCGAAAGGAAGGGAATGCCCTTGGACGCCAGCACTGCCGAAGCTGCGTCCCGGTTGGCCCGGTAGTGGGCATGGGCATGGCTGACGTAGTCCTGCGGCCCCTCAAGTGCGGCGAGCGCGGCGGACTGGGACGGTGAGGCGACGCACGAAACGATCGACTCCATCACATTGTTCATCTTCCGCTCCAGCCCCGGCGGGCAAATCAGCGCGCCGATCCGCAGCCCTGTCAGTCCATAGGTCTTGGAAAGCGTCAAGGAAGTGAAGACCCTTGCCTCCCCGGGGACGTCGCTGTCGAACCGGGCGGGGCTGACGTGGGGGACGTCGTAGGTGAATGCCTCGTAGCATTCGTCGGAGATGATCCACAGGTCGTGGCGCCGGGCCAGTTCGACGAGGCCGCGGGTGAGGTCGCCGCCCAGCACCGCGCCCAGCGGATTGGACGGCGAGTTTAGGATCAGCACTTTGGTCTGCGGCGTGATGAGGGCTTCGATGTCCTCGATCCGGGGCTGGAAGTCGTGCTCGGGGTATAGCGGGTACCGTACAGGCACTGCGTGCAGCAGTTGGCTGGTCATGGCGAAGGTGGGGTAGCCCGGATTGGGGATCAGGATTTCGTCGCCGGGGGAGAGCAGCAGGCTCATGGCGAAGTGGAGGCCCTGCTGGGCGCCGTCCACGACGTAGACCCGTCCGGACCCGACCTCGACGCCGTTGTGTTCACGGAACCTCGCTGCGAAGGCCTCTCGGAGGGCAGGGATTCCGGCATTCGGCGTGTAATTGGTCTCGTCGCGGTCCAGGCATGCCATTCCGGCCTCAAGGACATGGCGGGGGACGGCGAAGCCTGGTTCGCCGATGCTCAGCACGATGGCTCCCGGGGTGGCCCAGGCTGCTTCGGTGATCTCGCGGATCTGGTTGACGGGAAAGTCGCGGACATGGGCGGCAAGCTCGGGCATGTCTGCCATCCTAACCGCCCGCCGTCGGGCCGCCGCGGGACCCGGCCGCCCGCCGTCGGGCCGCCGCGGGACCCGGCCGCCCGCCGTCGTGCGAAATGGGAGCGCCGTGGGCGCGGATATACTGGGAGGCGTGCTTTCTGGACTGGTAATAGTTGACAAGCCGCAAGGATGGACCAGCCACGATGTGGTTGGACGGATGCGGCGGCTGGCCGGTACCCGGAAAGTGGGGCATGCCGGAACGCTGGATCCGATGGCCACGGGTGTGCTGGTTCTTGGGATCAACAAGGCCACGCGGCTTCTGACGTACATCGTGGGCACGTCCAAGACGTATACAGCCACCATCCGTCTCGGCGAATCCACAGTGACGGACGACGCCGAAGGCGAGGTGGTCAGCAGCCGATCTGCCGCTGCGGTCACCGAAGAAGCCATCCGGGCCGGCGTCGCAGCACTCACCGGCGAGATCCAGCAGGTCCCCAGCAGCGTGAGCGCCATCAAAGTCAACGGCGAACGCGCGTACGCCCGCGTCCGGTCCGGCGAAGACGTGAAGCTTGCTGCACGGCCCGTAACCATCCACCGGTTCGATGTCCATTCGCTCCGCCCCGAGCGCGACGGCGAAGTCCTTGACGTGGACGTCACGGTGGAGTGCTCGTCCGGAACATATATCCGGGCCCTGGCACGCGACCTTGGCGAGGCGCTGGGAACAGGAGGCCACCTGACGGCGCTTCGGCGGACCCAGGTTGGCCCCTACACGCTGGACCAGGCCCGGACGCTCGAGCAGCTGGCGGAGGAACTGGAAGTTCTGGAGATGTCCCAGTCGGCGCGGGCGCTCATGCCGAACCGGGAGCTCAGCGATGATGAAGCCACTGAAATCTCCTTCGGCCGGCGCATAGCCGCGGGCGCGGCAGCCGGAACCCCGGAGGCTGCTACCGCAGACAGTCCCGCCGCAGCGTTCGCGCCCGACGGCTCGCTCGTTGCCCTGCTGGCCGACGCCGGTGGCTATGCCAAGCCTGTGCTCGTTTTTGCCCCCAGCAACGAACAGCCGGGCAAATAGCATGGACGCGTACTTTTACATCATTCTGGCCGTCGGACTGCTCTCCACGATCATCTGCGCCGTGGCGGGGATCATGAATAAAGCCCCGAACGACGCCACCATCCTGTCCGTGGCCGCCGTCGAACTGGCACTGCTGGTTTACCTCGTCGGCTCCATCGTCCGCGTTTCGTCGGGAGAACAGATAGCCGGGGAATCATGGGAATTCTGGGGCTATCTGATCACCGCCCTGATCCTGCCCGTTGGCGCCGTGTACTGGTCCATCCTGGAACGCACCCGGTGGAGCAACTTTGTCCTGGCTGCCGTGGGCGTCACCGCCCTTGTCATGGCCGCCCGCATGAACCAGATCTGGTACTGAGTGGAAGAAGCACAAGAAGTGACTCCGCAAACCCCCGTCAACAAGACCGACGCGGCGCCGAAGGCCCTGTCCAAGGACACCCGGAACACCGGGCCCGGGCGGCTGCTGATCGCTGTCTACGCAGTTTTCGCCATCTCTGCCACGGCCCGGGCCGGCTATCAGATTCTCACCAAGTTCTCCGAGGCTCCGCTCGCATACCTGCTCTCGGCGTTAGCGGCACTCGTTTACGTCGTCGCCACGGTCTCCCTGGCGAGGCCCGGCAGGACGTGGTTCAAAGTGTCAGTGGCCGCCGTTCTCGTGGAACTCGTGGGCGTGGTGGTGGTCGGGGCGCTGAGCATCTTCGACTCCGTCAACTTCCCGCACGAAACGGTCTGGTCGCTTTTCGGCCGCGGCTACGCGTTTATCCCGCTGCTGCTTCCCATTCTTGGACTTGCGTGGCTGTACCGGCGCCGCCCGTCAGTAAGTTCACCGTCAGCAGGGTCACAGTCGTCCTGACTCGGCGGCCCTAAATTGTCGTAGGTCGCTGGCAGAGTTGTCCCATGGAGGTCTTGGGGGAACTCGCTGCAGGAGGGGCGTTGCGGTGGGCGGCATTGCCCGCCGCCGGTTCTGCTGTTCGGCTCTCTTCCGGTCCGGGCCTGCGCAGTGTCCCCGCCGGTCTGCAGCCTTCTCAGGCGTTGGCGTCCGACGGCGGCGGGTCCGGTGATCTTCCCCGGAGCCTTGCGCTGCTCAAACGTGCCAGTTCGACGGCGGTCGAGGACGCCGGGGTGATGGGCTTCCGGGAGGCTGCTGACTTCGCGGCGAACGTTGAGGACATCGCCCGGACCCTGGAATATCTGCAGGTGGTCGCCGCCGGGGCTGTGGACCGGACCCGCCGCCTGGCCTCGGCTGCTGCGGGTTCTGCGAGGTCCGGCTCGGGTGCTGCGGTTGCCTGGACCACCGGATGGGGTAACGAGACTGCCGTGCACGGGCCCATCGGCTGGGCCACCAGCCCGGCGGATGAGGACCACGTTGCCAAGACGGCAGTGCGTAACGAAGCTCCGGACCCCGCCGAACCGGACCCGGCCGATGACGGGTGCCGGAACACCACCGAGTTCCTCCGGGCCCGGTTGCGGATCGGTGCCGGCGAAGCCCGCCGCCGGCTGGCGCTGGCCGAGGCGGTGCTGCCCAGGACCGGGACCACCGGGCACCCCCAACCGGCGGAACGGCCCGAACTCGCCGAGGCCGTGGCGTCCGGGTCCGTGGGCTCCCGGTCCGCGACCATCGTTACGCTGGCGTTGGACCGGGTCCGCCACCACGCCGCCGAAGACACCACAGCCAGGATGGAACACGCCCTGACCCGCACCGCGACGGAACAGGACACCGACTTCGTCGCCCGGGTCGCCCGGCAGTGGACGGACGCGATCGACCAGGACGGCACCGAACCCACCGAAACCGAACTCCGGCACCGGCAGGGTGTGTTCCTCCGCCAGCCCCGCCGCGGACTCCAGCGGATGGAAATCCTCGCCACCACGGAGCAAACCGAACACCTGCTCACCGCGATGAACACGGCCACCAACCCCCGCACCCAACCAGGCGAGCAGGACCTGGACCAGCGCACCCGCCCGCAGCAGCTCCTCGATGGCCTTGTCGGCGCCTGCAAAGCAGGCTTGGCCGCCGGGGCGCTCCCTGCCGCGGGCGGGCTCCGGCCCCAGGTCATGGTGACCATCGACTACCGCGACCTGCTCGACAAACTCGAACAGGGCATCCCGGGCACGGGCTCGTTCACGTTCACCGGCCCCGTCACCGCCGCCACCGTCCGCAAAATCGCCTGCGACGCGGACATCATCCCCGTCCTGCTCGGCAGCCAGGGGCGGATCCTGGACATCGGCCGGACCACAAGGGTGTTCCCGCCGCACATCCGCAAAGCCCTCACCGCCCGCGACCAGGGCTGCGCCTTCCCGGGCTGCACCATCCCCGCACCCTGGTGCGAAGCCCACCACATCTCTTACTGGTCACACGGCGGAACCACCAGCACAGACAACGGCGCCCTGCTCTGCAGCCATCACCACCACCTGATCCACAAGGAACAATGGCAGATCCACGTCAAAACCGGGATCCCCTGGTTCATCCCGCCACCCCACATCGACCCACAACAGGTCCCGCGAAGAAACAACTACTTCAGATGCTGAAAATTGCACGCCCTACTCCGGGGCGGGCGGGATGTTCTGGTTGCCGCGGAACACGTTGTCCGGATCGAATTCCCGTTTCACCCGGGACATCCTGTCGAAGTTTTCATCCCCGAATGCGGCGCGGACCCGGGCCTGGCCTTCGTCGCCGATGAAGTTCAACCACACCCCGCCGGTGGCGTAGGGCGCAATGTCGTGGCGGAAATCCTTCACCCATGCCTTGGCTTCGTCACCCTCCTGCGGTGTCTCGCCCAGGCCGAACGGGTGGCTGACCCAGCTCGCGTTGCGGTTCAGCAGCGGCGTGGCCGCCGCGGCCGGTCCGCCCACCGCGCCTCCCCAGTGTGCAATCAGCTGCTGGGAGTGCTGGCCGGGCAGCTTGCGCGCCGAATCGATAACGATGTCCAGGGCGTCGTCGGAAAGTTCGTTGTGGTAGTCGGCGCTCCAGTAGTTGTACAGGCCTGGAGGGTCATCCAGGGAGCATTGGAAGTCGGCGTAATTGGTGTCCTCCACCAGATCCACCGCCGGGTTGAGCGCCCGGTACGGCCTGGCCCGCTCAGCGCCTTCACCGGCATCGCCCGCGTAGATGTACACCACGCCAACGGCCATCTTTCCCACCATCTCCGGTGGCATGAACGGCTCGGGCGGAGCGGTGAAATAGAGCAGGGTTGCGCATTCCTCGTTGGGCGCGGCGAGGGCAAGCTCCCGGTATCCGCGGCTGACTTCGGTGGCAGCCTCCCCGGGCCAGATCATCAGGCCGGCGTGTACTTTCGGACCGAGTTCGTGCAGTCCGAACGTGAAGGATGTGGCCACGCCGAAGTTTCCGCCCCCGCCGTGCAGGGCCCAGAACAGTTCGGGGTTCTCGCTGGCGCTGGCAGTCACCAGTTCGCCGGCGGCGGTGACCAGGTCCACCGAAATCAGATGGTCGCAGGCAAAACCGAAGGCCCGTTCCAGCCAGCCGGAGCCGCCGCCCAGAGTGAAGCCGGCCAGCCCTGTGGTGGAAACACGCCCTCCGGTCAGGGCGAGGCCGTATTCCTGCGTAGCCCGGTCAAACTCGCCGCAGGTGAGGCCGGCGCCGGCCGTGACGGTGCGGTTCTCCGGATCCACACTGACCGATTTCATGGGACGCACGTCCACCACCAGGCCGCCGTCGTTCATCGACATCCCGGCCACGGAGTGCCCGCCTGCGCGGACAGCCACGGCCAGCTCGTTGTCGCGTGCATGCTTCAACGCCTCAGCCACCTCGCCGGGGGTTCCGCATTGGGCGATCACGGCCGGGCGACGGTCGATCATCGCGTTGAAGAGTTTCCGGGATTCGTCGTAGTCCGGACTGTCAGGCCTGATCCATTTCATGGCAACGCTCCTTGGCGCCGGCGGCTCCGCCCCCACGAAAAATCGTACTGCCGCTGCTGGCTGCGGGGCTATGGTTCACGCCAGCCAATGCCTTCGGCAAGGATCGCCGGCTTGAGGGACAAAACCCCTGGCGTCAGTATCTGCGGGCAAATATGGACTCATTATCCGCAAATGAGGTTATTCTGAACAAATGCCAACCATTCGAATCGCAGAAGCGGCAAGGTTCCTGGGCGTCAGCGACGACACCGTCCGCCGCTGGACCGAGAACGGGAGCCTCACCCCGGTGAAGGACGACTCGGGCCGCCTGGCCGTTGACGGGTTCGAGCTTGCCACCCTGGCCCGCGACCAGGCCCAGCTTCCGGAGGATCCCACCAGGGTGGGCAGTTCGGCCCGCAACCGGTTCGTCGGCCTGGTCACCGGAATCACTGCGGACAGGGTTATGGCCCAGGTCGAACTGCAGTGCGGGCCGTTCCGGGTGGTGTCGCTGATGAGCAGCGAAGCCGTGCGGGAGCTGGGTCTGGAGCTCGGGTCCATTGCCACGGCTGTCGTCAAGGCCACCACGGTGATCATTGAAACGCCACAGGGAAAGAGCATCGTGTGAAGTCCTGGAATCCGCGCACCACCGCGCTGCTGGCGGCCACCGCGCTTACCTTCGGGCTGGCTGCCTGCGCTCCGTCAGCGTCAACGTCGGCCGGCACTGCGGGTGCCGGATCCTCGGAGACGGCCGGGCAGCTCTCCGGGACCCTTACCGTTTTCGCCGCGGCCTCGCTCAAGGCCACCTTCACCAAGCTCGCCAGCGACTTTGAAGCAAAGAACCCCGGAACCAAGGTGACGCTCAGCTTCGGCGGCTCCTCGGACCTGGCCACGCAGATCTCCCAAGGTGCGCCCGCTGACGTCTTTGCCTCAGCGGACACCAGGAACATGGCCAAGCTTACCGACGCCGGACTCCTCGAGGGGGCGGAAACGAACTTCGCCACTAACGTCCTGCAGATCGCCGTCCCACGCTCCAACCCGGCGTCGATCGCGTCCTTCGCCGACCTCGCCAAGCCGGGAGTCAAGGTGGTTGTCTGCGCCAGCCAGGTCCCGTGCGGGGCAGCATCGGACGCCGTGGAAAAGGCCGCCGGCGTCACCCTGTCGCCGGTCAGCGAGGAATCGTCAGTCACGGACGTGCTGGGCAAAGTGACCTCCGGTGAAGCCGACGCCGGCCTGGTGTACGTCACGGACGTGAAGGGCGCTGGCGACAAGGTCAAGGGCATCCCCTTCCCGGAAGCCGGCAAGGCCGTCAATACGTATCCCATCGCCACAGTAGGCTCGAGCCGGAACAAGGAACTTGCCGCCGCGTTCATCGCCCTGGTGACCGGTGCCGAAGGCAGTAAGACCCTCGCCGACGCCGGTTTCGGAGCACCGTAAGGAGACCATGGACCTAGGACGGGGAAGCGGGTACCACGGAGTCCCGCGCTGGGTCTACGCCATCGCCGCGGCGGGCGGGGTGTTCGTGCTCCTGCCGCTGGCGGCCATGGCCGCCCGCGTCAATTGGCCGCAGTTCATACCGCTGGTCACGTCGGAATCCTCCCTGACGGCTCTTGGACTCAGCCTGCGGACCTCGGCGGCGAGCACTGCGCTGTGCATTGTTTTTGGCGTGCCGCTGGCCCTTGTCCTGGCACGTTCGAGCTTCCCCGGCCAGCGCCTGTTGCGCGCCTTTGTGCTGCTGCCGCTGGTGCTGCCGCCGGTGGTAGGCGGCATCGCCCTCCTGTACACCTTCGGCCGCCAAGGCCTGCTGGGCCGGAGCCTTGAGGCTGCCGGGATCCAGATTGCCTTTTCGACGACGGCGGTGGTGCTTGCCCAGACCTTCGTGGCCCTGCCGTTCCTGGTGGTCAGCCTGGAAGGCGCGCTTCGCACCGCCGGCGGTCGGTACGAGGCAGTGGCCGCCACCCTCGGCGCCCGGCCCACCACCGTCCTGCGGCGTGTTACCGTGCCGCTGGTGCTGCCCGGCCTGGCGTCCGGGGCCGTGCTGTCCTTCGCGCGGAGCCTGGGCGAATTCGGTGCCACGCTCACCTTCGCCGGGAGCCTGCAGGGGGTGACCCGGACCTTGCCGCTGGAAATCTACCTGCAGCGGGAAACGGACGCCGATGCCGCCGTCGCGCTTTCCCTTGTCCTGGTGGCCGTGGCCGTGACGGTGGTGGGGCTGACGTATCGGCGCCCCGGCCAACAGGACCAGCGCAGTGTCCCGGCGGGCGGCACGGCAAGCGGACGAATGGACGGCGCCCGGTGAGCTTTCGCATGCAGGCAACCGTGCGCGCCCGCGGGTTCGACGTCGGCCTCAGCCTCGCGCCGGGCGAAACAGTCGCGGTCATGGGCCCCAACGGCGCCGGCAAATCCACCCTCCTCAGCGTCGTCGCCGGACTGCTGCGGCCCGATTCCGGCCAGTCCGTCATCGACGGAAAAGTGCTGTTCGACCTCGACGGCGGCGCCAGTGTTTGGACCGCACCGCACCACCGCCGCACGGCACTCCTCGCGCAGGAGCCGCTGCTGTTCCCGCACCTCAGCGCCCTGGAAAACGTGGCCTTCGGACCCCGCAGCGCCGGAACGGCCAGGAAGGCGGCCCGGGAGGCGGCCCGTGAATGGCTGGCCGCGGTGGGTGCCGGGGACCTCGAGGCCCGGCGGCCAATGGAACTCTCCGGCGGACAGGCCCAGCGTGTGGCGGTGGCCCGGGCCCTTGCGGCCAACCCTGAAGTGCTGCTACTGGACGAGCCCATGGCGGCATTGGACATCCACGCGGCGCCGCTGCTCCGCAGGCTGCTGAAGAAGGTCCTGGCCGGGCGGCGCGCCATCATCATCACCCACGACGTCCTTGACGCCCTGATGCTGGCCGACCGGGTGATCATCCTCGAACGGGGCAAAATTGCCGAGGAAGGGCCCACCAGGCAGGTCCTGCAGCGGCCCCGAAGCCGGTTTGCCGCCGGGCTGGCGGGGCTGAACCTCATTCCCGGAACCATCACCGCCACCGGCATCCGGACAACAGAGGGTCTTGAAGTGGCCGGCCACCAGGACGAGGACCTCCTCCCGATTGGACCAGGCGAGCCAAACATGGCCGGGCAGCCCGGCGTAGCTGCCTTCCCGCCGTCGGCCGTCTCCGTCTTCCTGAGCGACGCGCACGGCAGTCCCCGGAACTCATTCCCCGTCACAGTCACCGACCTGGAACAACACGGCGACCAGATCCGGGTCCGGGCAGGCGGGATGTCCGCGGACATCACCCCGGCTGCCTCGGCTGACCTGGGGCTTGCGCCGGGAATGACCGTCTACTTCGTGATCAAGGCGACCGCGGTGGCCGTCTACCCTGCCTAGCATCAGCCTCTTTGGTCAGCCCTGCCCGGTCAGCCCCGCGCGGCGAGATCCTCCTTGGCCTCAGGCCGCACGGGGTGCTGGCTGGTGATGGATACGCGGTTGAAGGCGTTCATCGTAATCACCAGCCAGCTCACCGCTGAGTATTCGGCCGCGTTCAGGTGCTGCCGGGCGTAGGCATCCTCCCGTTCACGGGTGTGGGCATCGGGCAGGGTGGTGATGGACTCCGCCAGCGCCAGGGCCGCGCGTTCCTGCTCCGTGAACAGCGCAGTGTCCCGCCAGGCGGCCAGCACCGCAAGCCGCTGGGTGGTTTCACCCTTTTTGACGGCATCGGCAACGTGCATGTTCAGGCAGTAGGCGCAGCCGTTGATCTGCGAGATGCGGACGTTCAGCAGCTCGGTCAGGGCCCTGCTGATGCCGGCTTCATCGGCAGCCTCGCGTGCTTTCAGGCCGAGACCGTTCAGCGCCCGCCAGACGGCCGGGTTCTCCTTGTCGATGAAGATGTGCTGGGCGGTGGGGGTGCTGGCGTCCTGGGTGTGCTCCATGGCTCCCACAATACCCACCGCGGTATGACTGCTTTTGTCATCTTCGTGACATGCTGGCAAATGCATTGTAGTGTCGTTACCGGACCGTCTGCCCGCCTCGCGGTGGGCGGCGGTCCACCAGAGAAGTCTCTGTGTGGAAGGTCACTGCGATGCGCCTGCCACGCCAGCCGGAGGGCGGTTCCTTGGGGGAACCGCCCTCCTGCGTGTCCGGGCCGGCTGTTGCGTGAGGGCTAACTTTTCCGGGGCGCGAGTCCTACCATATGAAAATGCGTTGCCGCCTGAAGGCCCGGGTTCTCCGCGCTTTGCGTGTGACGGCTGCCGCTGCACTTCTCATATCCCTGACGTCGCTGCCGGCGTCGGGGGCGCCGGCGTCCGGTGCGCTTACGTCGCTGCCGGTTTCCGGTGCGCTCCCGGCGCCCGGTGCGCCGGACCCGGGCCTCGTCGGACCCTCGCGCGGCGGGACGGACATTGCCGGCGGCGAGACGGTTTCCATCGACGAGGCACCCTTCGCGGTGCAGATCGCCTACGACACCGCCGGCACCAGGGTGGCGTGCACGGGCAGTCAGATTTCAGCCAACTGGGTGATTACGGCCAGGCACTGCGACTCCGCGAGCCTTCGTTCCGTCCGGCTCGACACGCCGTACCTCGGTGCCGGGGGTGTGGTCCGGACAATCGCGGCCCGCTACCCGTCGCCAGTGGGCGACGTACTGCTGCTCAAGCTCTCCACCCCGCATCCCGCAATCTATGCCGGCCTGTCCCGGACCTTCCCGGCGGCGGGATCGCCTGCGCGCGTATTCGGCTGGGGTGACGAGACTGAGGGCGCCGGCGCCATGTCCGTCCAGGTCAAGGCTGCCGGAGTGGAGGTGTCGGGGCAGGGTTCGGACGCTTTTGGCGGCTTGTCCGTGCGGACGCAGTCGCGGACAGGGCACCCGCTGGCGGGGGACTCCGGCGGACCCCTCATCGTCGGCGGAAGACTGGTGGGCGTGCTGTCGACGTCGAGCGTTCTGCCTGGCGGCCTGCCGTCCAGTTTCACCGGCTTCTACAACGACCACGCTGCCGTCTCCCGGCATCTGGGCTGGATTACGCTCGTCACCGGCGTCGGCGCCGACTAGCCGCCGATCATCCGGTGGCACAGCGTCGGTGGCGCAGGGTCGGTGGCGCTTTGGCCACGCCGGGAGCGCTGCCGGGGCGCTGCGTTCGGGGGCGGGGGCCGATCGCCCCTAGACAGCCATTTCGCCGTCGGCAAACATGGACCTTGAGGCCACGTCCGGCAAAGTTGAGTCATGTACACTCAACTTTAAGAGTTGATCTATCCCCGAAAGGAGCTCTCTTTGGACGCCAAGTTCACCACCAAGAGCCAGGAGGCTCTTTCGGCAGCAGCCATGAACGCCTCCACGGCAGGAAATCCCCAGGTTGAGCCGGCCCACCTGCTCAAGGCGCTGATGGACCAGCGCGAGGGCGTCGCCGTCGCGCTCCTCCGCGCCACCGGCGCCGATCCGGATGCCGTCAGCGTCCAGGCAAGTACCGCCATCAAGGCATTGCCGGCGTCGTCCGGCACCTCGGTGCAGCAGGCCCAGCTGTCCCGCACCGCCCTGCAGGCCATCAAGAACGCCCAGAATGAGGCCGACAAACTGGGGGACACCTTCGTTTCCACCGAGCACCTGCTGCTGGGGCTCTCCGCCGGCAGTGACGCCGTCGGGAAGCTAATGCGCGACGCCGGTGCCTCCCACGAGGCCCTGCTCGCCGCCCTGCCGGGTGTCCGAGGGGACCGCAAGGTCACCAACGCGGACCCGGAGAACACCTTCCAGGCGCTGGAGAAGTTCGGCACGGACCTCACCGCGATCGCCCGCTCCGGAAAGCTGGACCCGGTGATCGGCCGTGACGCCGAGATCCGCCGCATCATCCAGGTACTGAGCCGACGCACCAAGAACAACCCGGTGATCATCGGCGAGCCGGGTGTCGGCAAGACCGCCGTGGTCGAGGGGCTGGCCCAGCGGATCGTCGCCAACGACGTGCCGGAAAGCCTGCGCGGCAAGACCCTGATTGCCCTGGATCTCGCCTCGATGGTGGCCGGGGCCAAGTACCGCGGCGAGTTCGAGGAGCGGCTGAAGGCCGTCCTGGAGGAGATCAAGAGCTCCGAAGGGCAGATCGTCACCTTCATCGACGAACTCCACACCGTGGTGGGTGCAGGCGCCTCCGGGGACAGTTCCATGGACGCCGGCAACATGCTCAAGCCCATGCTGGCCCGCGGTGAGCTGCGCCTGATTGGCGCCACCACGCTGGACGAATACCGCGAAAACATCGAGAAGGACCCCGCCCTGGAGCGCCGCTTCCAGCAGGTGTTTGTGGGCGAGCCGAGCGTGGACGACACCATCGGCATCCTCCGCGGCCTGAAGGAACGCTACGAAGCCCATCACAAGGTGTCCATCGCGGACTCCGCCCTGGTGGCTGCCGCGACGCTCTCCAACCGCTACATTTCGGGCCGTCAGCTGCCGGACAAGGCGATCGACCTCGTGGATGAGGCGGCCTCCCGGCTGCGCATGGAGATTGATTCCGCACCGGAGGAGATCGACCAGCTGCGGCGCCAGGTGGACCGGCTGACCATGGAGGAACTGGCCCTCGCCAACGAGAAGGATGCCGCGTCCGTGGAACGCCTGGCCGCGCTGCGGGCGGACATGGCGGACAAGAAGGAAGCCCTGTCCGCGCTGAACGCCCGCTGGGAAGCTGAGAAGGCCGGACTCAACCACGTCGGTGACCTCAGGGCCCGGATCGACGAGCTTCGTTCGGCTGCGGAGAAGTACCAGCGCGAAGGAGACCTCGCAGCGGCCTCCCGCATCCTGTACGGCGAACTTCCCGCACTGGAGCGCGAGCTGTCCGCCGCGGCCGAGGCTGAGTCAGCCCGGGTGGCAGGCGGCGGTGCGAAGCAGGAGCTCATGGTGGCCGATGAAGTCACGGCGGGTGACATTGCCGAGGTGATTTCCGCCTGGACCGGCATTCCGGCCGGGCGCATGCTGCAGGGCGAGAGCCAGAAGCTGCTGCACATGGAGGAGGAGCTCGGCAGGCGGCTGATCGGCCAGAAGAAGGCCGTCACCGCGGTGTCGGACGCCGTTCGCCGTGCGCGCGCCGGCATCAGCGACCCCAACCGGCCCACCGGTTCGTTCCTGTTCCTGGGTCCCACCGGCGTAGGCAAGACCGAGCTGGCGAAGGCCCTGGCGGACTTCCTGTTCGATGACGAACGCGCCATGGTGCGGATCGACATGTCCGAGTACGGGGAGAAGCACTCCGTGGCACGGTTGGTCGGCGCCCCTCCCGGCTACGTGGGCTACGAGGAAGGCGGCCAGCTGACTGAAGCCGTCCGCCGTCGTCCTTATTCCGTGGTGCTGCTGGACGAAGTGGAGAAGGCCCACCCCGAGGTGTTCGACATCCTCCTGCAGGTGCTCGACGACGGCCGCCTCACCGACGGCCAGGGCCGCACCGTGGACTTCCGCAACGTGATCCTGGTGCTGACCTCCAACCTGGGCAGCCAGTTCCTGGTGGACCAGACCCTGGATGCCAACGCCAAGCGCAGTGCCGTGATGGCCACCGTGCACGCGTCCTTCAAGCCGGAATTCCTGAACCGGCTGGACGAAGTGGTGCTGTTTGACGCGCTGGACGTCGAGGAGCTGGCCCGGATCGTGGAACTCCAGGTGGCCGAACTCGGCAAGCGGCTGCGTGACCGCCGCCTTGAGCTGGAAGTCACCGAGGGTGCCCGCGCCTGGCTGGCCATGACGGGCTTCGATCCCGCTTACGGCGCCCGGCCGCTGCGCCGGCTGGTGCAGCGCGAAATCGGCGACAGGCTGGCCAAGGCCATCCTCGCCGGCGACATCGCCGACGGGGACACTGTGCTGGTGGACACCGCGGCCGACGTCGACGAGCTCACCATCGCGAGCCTGGAGCGCCAGGACCGCGATGGCGGTGCCCTCGCCGGCAGCGGGCTGTCCGTGCGGCGGAAGGGCTAGGGGAGCGTTAGGGCGGGCCGGCTGGCTGACTGGCTGCGGGGGTAGTCCTAGGGGATGAGGGATTCCATGATGATGTTGCCCTTGTCCGCGGTGACATAGCAGTCCACCCGCCGGTCGCCCTGCTCCCAGCTGGTGTCGCTCGGGTATGCGTTGCGCTGCATGAGGACGTAGTTGGCCACGGCGTCGGTGAGTCCGGCGTCCTGGCAGATCTCGCGGCCCTTCTCGCGCAATGCGGCAATGCCAGGGTAGGAGTCCGATTCCGGGAAACGGTACACGGCAACCAGCTGCGCCGAGTGGCCGGTGGTACACGCCACCACCCGTGACTCCGTGGCTTCCGGATCGAAGTTCTCGAAGCAGTCGCCCAACTGGTAGTCCAGCGCGCTCACGCCATCCTGCGGAAGCTCGCCACGGGTCGGCTGCGCGGACGGTGATGTTGACTCCGACACAGCCGGGGCAGGGGGCTGGTTGGCGGCTTGCTCATTGCCGCTCGCGATCAGGGTGGCCAGCCACCACGTGAACAGGCCCAGCAGCACCAGTCCGGCCACCACGAAGCCGACCTTGAACAGGGTTTGCCGTGGCTCGCCCGATTCCGGGGCCGGCTTGACGTCCGTGACGTCTGTGTTCTCTGTGTCGTCTGTTACGTCGAAGGCGGGCGGCAGGACGGGGAGGCTGCTGGTTGGCGGCCGGGAAGGTGGCGGGGGAACGACCGGTGGCATTCCGGCGCGCGGGGATGTCTCTTGGTTCCCTGTGTCCGTTCCGTTCTGGTCATTCACGTGAAGATTCACCCTTCCCGGCGTCGCAATCCTTGGCTTTTTCCTTGGATGAGGGCAGCCGATGGGCCGCCCGGCTGGAGTCGCCCCAAACGACTCTACCGAAGAAAATCTGCGGACCGGAGACGGTCCGGACCTGCGCAAACGTGGCGAGTGTTCTCCTGGGGCCCGTTCCGGGGCGCAGTTACCGCTGAAAGCATGTAATCTAGGTGTACGACAAATTGACCAAACATTCCGGGGCCTCACTAACGCCAATGGTGACCACCTCCGGTCCGAGTACAAAAGGGGGTCACGCCATGGGGCGCGGCCGTCAAAAGGCAAAAGCTACCAAGCAGGCTCGGGATATTAAGTACTATTCCCCGAACACCGACTACTCTGCGCTTCAGCGTGAGCTCAAGAGCACTGAGGGTCGTGCACCGAGCCGTTTCTCGAGTGAGCCGGTCGAACCGGATTATTCGGCTTATGTGGATAAGTACGCGGATGATTTGGAAGAAGACGACGACGAGGTTGACACCCGTCGAATCGGTTAGTTGTCGCCCACTGAACCTGCCGTAAGGCACTCAGTGGCGTGCCGCCGTCGTACCATTCACCACAGTGATCCGTACGGCTCTTCGGCTCTTCTTTTCCAGCACCCCGGGTGCTGACCTCAGATATTGGGCCCGTCAGGCCACGCCGGTTTCCGGTGTGCCCTGACGGGCCTTTCTGTTGTCACCCCGGGACGTCACCCGGGAGCGTTTTCGCCCGCCGTATCGGCATCAGTGTCCGGGGCGCGCCGGTGGCGGCCAGGAAAGCAAGGATGAGGCGGTTGAGGGCTTCCGGCTGTTCCAGGGGAAGCCCGTGCGAGGCCGCCGGAATCACCGCCAATTGGCCATTTGGCAGGGCCTCGTACAGGGAAACCGTGTGCGGCAGGGTGACGAGATCGTCGTCGCCCACCACGACGAGCACCGGCATGCTGATCCGGGCGATGTCGGCCGTCGTCAGAGTGGGCTCCGAAGCGAACATCCGGAAACTCTTGTTCATGACAACTTCCAGATGCTCAGGCCCGTCCGGGGACCGCGCCATATAGGCTGTGCCAAGTTCCTGCGGCACGGCGGAGCCGGGGTCCATCTCGACGGGGAGGGTGCCCTCGAAGTTGTAGTTTGCGCCCACCACCACGAGTTTCCGGACCAGGTCCGGGCGGCGAAGAGCAACCAGCAGTGCAATGATGCCGCCGTCGCTCCACCCGACAAGGTGGGCCGGCCCGCCCACCACTTTCCCAAGCACGCCGATCGTCTCGTCCGCCATGTCCGCGTAATGGAAGTCTGCCTCCGTGTCCGCGGTATAGCCGTGACCGCGCCGGTCGAAGGCCAGGACGCGGAAACCATTGGACAGCCCCGGACCTATGCTGTTGAGCAGATCGTCGCTGTTGCCCAGGCCGCCGTGGAGCAGCAGGAGCGGCTCCCCGTTGCCTCCGCGGTCCTCCACCCAGGTGGGGTGCCCGTTAATGTCCACGCGGCTGGCCATGGCTCACTCCGTTCCGGCGGTCCTTCGGCGGCGGTGAACCGTCGTTGCCGCCATAGTCCTCCGCCGGGCCGCTTGTTGTCAGTGCCGGAGCCCCGTACTAGGTTGATCGTGGGCTGTCCCGCTGCCGGGCCGGCGCGGTTTCGAATATTAGGGTCGAAGGGAAATGATTTCATGACCGGTCGCACCACCTTCAACGCGGGCGAGATCTGCTGGACGGACCTGCAGACCAAGGATGTGGAGGCCGCAAAGGCTTTCTATGCCGCCGTGTTCGGCTGGCGCTATGAGGACTTGCCCACTCCGGACGGGCGAAGCTACTCCAAGGCCTTTTTGGGCGACGACCTCATCACGGTCATTGCCCCCCAGAACCCCCAGCAGGAGTCCTCCGGCACGGCCGCGCAGTGGAACATCTACTTTGCTGTCGCTGATGCCGGAGCCATCGTGGAGGAAACGCCGCACGCCGGCGGCGCGGTGGAGTTCGGCCCCGAGGAGGTGGAGGACACCGGCGTCATGGTGTTCCTGGCGCCACCCGGCGGCGGCACCACCGGCGTGTGGCAGCCGGGAACGCATACCGGCACCGCAAGGTACAACGAGTCCGGGGCCCTTGCCTGGGCGGAACTGCTGACTCCCGAACCGCAGGCCGCCGTCGCCTTCTTCCAGCAGCTGTTCGGGCACGAGGTCACCGAATACCCGCAGGACGACGGCGGAACGTACACCACGCTGATGGTGGACGGGGCGGAGGTGGCCGGGATCGCGCCGCTCCCGCTGGAGGACGAGGAAGATGACGAGGGGGCGGCCACGGGAGCCGACCCGGAATCCGACACGGAAGACGTCCTTCAGGCTGGCTGGCAGGTCTACTTCGGCGTCGACAGCATCACGGAGGCGGTGGCCGCTGCGGTGGCCGCTGGAGCCGTCATCCTGGTCGAACCGGCAGGTGACGGTGACGACGAGGACGCCGGCAGGGTCGCCACGCTGAGCGACCCGCAGGGCGGAATATTCAGCCTGCTGGAGGTTTAAACAGATCGAGTGCTCCGCAACCGCCGTTATGGACCTGCTAAACGGCGGTTGCGGAGCACTCGATGAGAGTTTAGGAACCCTTAGGCGTAGGCGTTCACCAGTCGGACTGCGCCGCCGTCAACACCCTTGGCACCCTGGACGTAGTCCGGGCCGGTCTTCACGATGGAGTCCGAGTTCTCTTCGACGGTGCCCATGATCCAGGACGGCAGGCCGCGGTCGTTGAGGCGGTTCACGGCGGCGTCCGCAGCCTCGGGGGAGACGATTGCCACCATGCCCACGCCCAGGTTCAGGGTGCGCTCGAGGTCCGCCAGCGGGACGTTGCCCAGTTCCGAGACCAGCTTGAAGATGGCGGGAAGTTCCCACGTGGCGCGGTCCACCGTGGCGATGAGGCCCTGCGGGAGGACGCGGGCCAGGTTGGCTGCGAGGCCGCCGCCGGTGACATGGCTGAAGCCGTGGACAGCCTTGCCGGCCGCGGATCCGTTCACGGGGAACGTGCGGGCCAGGTCCAGGCAGTCGGCTGCGTAGACGCGGGTGGGTTCGAGCAGTTCCTCGCCCAGCGTGCGTCCGAGTTCGGAGACCTGGCGGTCCAGTGCCCAGCCGGCGTGGTTGATGACGCGGCGGACCAGGGAGTAGCCGTTGGAGTGCAGTCCGGAAGAGGCCATGCCGATCACAACGTCCCCCGCGCGGACGCGGTCCGGGCCCAGCAGATCGGAGGCTTCAACAACACCGGTGGCGGCACCGGCGACGTCGTACTCGTGCTCACCCAGCAGGCCAGGGTGCTCCGCGGTTTCGCCACCCACTAAGGCAGTGCCGGCCACGGAGCAGGCTGCTGCGATGCCGCGGACGATGTCCGCAATGCGCTCGGGGACAACCTTGCCGCAGGCGATGTAGTCGGTCATGTAAAGCGGCTCGGCACCCACCACCACGATGTCGTCCACCACCATGCCCACGAGGTCGAAGCCGATGGTGTCATGGATGTCCATGGCCTGGGCGATCGCCACCTTGGTGCCCACACCGTCCGTGGACGTGGCAAGCAGCGGCCGCTTGTAGGTGAGGAGCTTCGAAACGTCGTAGAGGCCGGCAAAGCCGCCCACTCCGCCGATCACCGAGGAATTGTGGGTTGCCTTGACGGCGTCCTTCATCAGTTCAACAGCGCGGTCTCCCGCTTCGACGTCAACACCGGCGGAGGCGTACGTGATGCCGGCGTTCTGGGCGGAGGAAGATGCGGAAGTCATACGGACTCTTTCTTGTCAGCGGTCAGACGATCGGCGTCGGTCAGCAGGTTCTCGAACTCGGCATCCGGTCCCGGGTCGCAGCCCGTGGCGCCGGGTTTGCCGGCCGGATCCTCGTCGGAATCCACGGCTACGGCGGTGGATTCCGGGGCGCTGGCGGCCGATCCTGCGGCAGGAAGGCCGCCGAGGTCCGTGCGCTCCAGCAGGTTCTTGCCGAGCTTGTCCGCGCCGGGCAGCTCGATGGGGTACTTGCCGGTGAAGCAGGCGGTGCAGAGACGCTCGCGCGGCTGACGCGTAGCGTCGATCATGCCGTCTTCGGAAATGTAGGCCAGCGAGTCGGCGCCGATGGCCTGGGAGATTTCCTCGATGGTGGCGCCGTTGGCGATCAGCTCAGCGCGGGACGCGAAGTCGATGCCGTAGAAGCAGGGCCACTGCACGGGCGGGGAGGAGATTTTCACATGCACCGAGGCGGCACCGGCTTCGCGGAGCATCCGGACGATGGCTCGCTGGGTGTTGCCGCGGACGATCGAGTCATCCACTACAACAACACGCTTGCCGCGGATCACGGACTCGAGGGCGTTGAGCTTGAGCCGGATGCCCAGCTGGCGCAGCGTCTGCGAGGGCTGGATGAACGTGCGGCCCACGTAGGAGTTCTTGACGAAACCGTGCGCGAAGGGAATGCCGGATTCCTCGGCGTAGCCCACGGCAGCCGGGGTGCCGGACTCCGGGACCGGGATGACGATGTCCGCTTCCTGGGTGTTTTCGCGGGCCAGCTGGCGGCCCATCTCCACGCGGGATTCGTAGACGGAGCGTCCCGCGATGGCGGCGTCCGGACGGGCGAGGTACACGTACTCGAAAACGCAACCCGCCGGCGTCGGCTCCGCAAAGCGCTGGGACCGCACGCCGTCCTCGTCGATGGCGATGAATTCGCCGGGTTCGATTTCGCGGATGAAGCTCGCGCCCACAGTCGCCAGGGCCGACTGTTCGGAGGCGACAACCCAGCCGCGCTCCAGCCGGCCGAGGACCAGCGGGCGGATGCCGTAGGTGTCCCGCGCCGCATAGAGGGTGCCTTCGTCCATAAAGACGAAGCAGAAGCCGCCCTTGATCTTGGGCAGCAGCTCAATGGCTGTCTGTTCGAGGGACTTGCCCTCTTCGCCCTCCAGCAGTGCCGTGACCAGGGCGGTGTCCGAGGTGTTGCCCTGCTTCATTTCGCCGCTCAGCTGGCCGCCGGTGCGGTCGTTGATCATGGCGTTGAGCTCGGCAGTGTTGGTGAGGTTGCCGTTGTGGGCCAGTGCCACGGTGCCCGTGGCGGTAGCGCCAAGCGTGGGCTGGGCATTGGCCCAGTGGCTGGCGCCGGTCGTGGAATAGCGGCAGTGGCCGACGGCCAGGTGCCCGGTCAGGGTGTTCAGCGTGGTCTCGTCGAAGACCTGGGATACGAGGCCCATGTCCTTGTAGACGTTAATCCGCTTGCCGTCGCTGGTTGCTATGCCAGCCGACTCCTGACCGCGGTGCTGCAATGCATACAGCCCGTAATAGGTGAGTTTTGCTACTTCTTCACCTGGTGCCCAGACCCCGAAGACGCCACAAGCGTCCTGAGGGCCTTTTTCGCCAGGGAGAAGATCATGAGAAAGTTTTCCATCGCCGCGTGCCACTGGTCGATTATCTCACGTGATGGGGTAGGACTTTCCCGGCCGCCCGATTATGACTGACGGCCAGCCTGGGTGCCGCTGTCCCCGCCGTCGTCCGGTTCGCTGCCGGCGTCGGTCTCCGGGACGGCTTCGACGACGGCGTGTTCGGCGCGGCGGACGCTGAGCCGGTCCAGCAGGAGGGCAACAATGGCGCCCAGAATCACTCCGCCGGCGCCGAAAAGGACCATAAAGAAACCGAAGACGGAGCTGGGTTCGTAGCTCGGGTCCCCGGGCAGCGCAAACGCGATGACTGCCGCAACGATGATGCCCACGAGTCCGCCGAGTATGAGGAACGGCACGTATTTGGGTGCCCGGCGCACGGTGATTTCGCGCCGTTCGGCGGGGGTGTCTTCAGAAGCCATGCCATCTAGCCTACTGCCCGGGGTTGAATGGGTCGGCCGCCCCGGCGTCGTCTAGCTGCCGCGGTACGTCGAGTAGGCGAACGGGCTCAGGAGCAGCGGCACGTGGTAGTGCTCGCCGGCGTCGGACACGGTGAACACCAGATCCACCTCCGGGAAGAACGTGGCCGTGCCCAGGTCCTCGTAGTAGGCGCCCGTGGCAAAGTTGAGCCGGTACGTCCCGGCCGGCAGGAGCTCCGGACCAAGGTCCTTCGCCCTGCCGTCGGCATCCGTGGTGCCCGAAGCAACGAGGTTCCAGTCGCCGCCGTCGCGCGCGTAAAGTACGACGGCGACGCCGGCAGCCGGGCGCCCGGCCCCGGTGTCCAGGATGTGGGTGGTCACCTGTGAAACGGTCATTCGCTGATCACTCCTTCGAGCCGGAGCAGGGCGATTTCGCGCAGCTGCTGGGCCACTATGGCGTCTTCTTCTTCGGCAGTGTGGTTGAGGCGCTCGTGCAGTGCCGCCAGGATTTCCGGAGCGGTCCGCCCGGCCGCGCGGATCAGGAACACCCTGCCGAACTTTTCCTCGTAGGCACGGTTGCCTTCGGCGAGTGCCGTCGTGATTTGCCGGTCCGCGGGATCCACGCCTGCCTGTTCCGAGCGGGACATGGAGGCCTCCGTGGTGGAAGCCGTGGGCCGTTCCCCGATCCGCGGGTGGTGGGCCATGGCGGCTTCCACCTCGTCCGGCGTAAACGGGTCGGCGGCGTTGCGGGCGAAGTCCAGCAGGGCCTCGCTGCTGGCGAACGGGCGTGCGTCCGCGATCTGGTCCACCCAGCGCCGGACGTCGATGCAGGGGCGAAGTGCCGCGGTGACTTCCGCGCGGTCCGCCCCGTTGAATACGGCAAGCTGCATGCTTGTTCATCCCTCGTGCAAATGCTGGCATCCATGGCGTCGGCTATGCGGACAAGGGGCTGCCCCGATGCAAAAGCCGCCGCGGCCCGTTTCTCGCCGCAGCATTACTTCTACATTCCGCATCATGGAACTGTTATTTCAGCATGCGTAATAGTCAACCCGAAATTTGCGCTTGGTGTCAAGAGACTACAGCACCCCGGTTGGCGGCATTCCGCTCCGATAGACTCCTGCTGGGGGGACTGCGGCGCTTGGCCGGCTGTCCTTATTGGTGGGAAGGACTCCAGTGGCTCAAGCAGATGGGCACAGCCTTGTTAGCGCTGACCTTGAACGGCGCTCCGTGCTGGGCGAATACGGACTATTGCCGCGGGATCCGGCCTCCGCCGAGGACGACATCGCCAGCGCCAGCGCCACCGCCGCGCGGGCCCTGAACTTCCTGGTGGACCTTGCCGCGAAGCTTTGCGGCGTCCCCTTTAGCGTCGTCAACATTATCGCTCCCGGGCAGCAGGTCCAGCTTGCGGCCGCGGGCCTGGCGCCCGGACTGTGCGCACGGGAGGACTCGATGTGCGCCATGGTTTTCCAGCACGGCGGCACCACCGTGGTGCCAGACGCTTCCGCCGATCCGAGATTTGCGGACAACCCGTTTGTGACCGGCGAAATTGCGAATGTCCGGTTCTACGCCTCCTCGCCGCTGCAGACCAGTTCCGGCTTCGCGCTGGGCTCGCTGTGCGTTTTCTCCGACGCGCCGGCCACCATCTCTGCAGAGCAGATCGCCATGCTGGACGTCCTGGCGGCACAGGTGGTGGAAGTGCTGGAACTACAGCACCGCACGCTGCAGCTCCAGCATGCCCTGGAGGAACTCGGGCGCAGCAACCGCAAACTGGCGGAGTTCGCCGGACGCGTCAGCCATGACCTTCGCATCCCTCTCACTACAATCCTTGGCTACGTGGAACTGAGTGAAGACGACGACGACATCCGCCCGGACAGCCCGGCGGCAGGCTATCTGCAGCGCATCGGGGGCAGCGGGCGGCGGATGCTCGCCATGCTGGACGACGTCCTCAGCTACTCCCAGGTGGGCGGAATGCTGCGTCCCCGGCCGGTTTCCCTGCAAAGGGCAGTGGCCGAGGCAGTGAGCGACCTGGGCGACGGATTCGGCGCCGGCGCCTCGCTGGAATGCGAGGATGCTGAAGTGGTGGCTGATCCGGCGCAACTCAGGACGCTGCTGCAGAACCTCCTGGGCAATGCATCCAACTACCGCCGCCCCGGTCAGAGCCTCAAGGTCCGGGTTGATGCCGTGGCCGATGACCGCGGCGTCGTCGTGCGTGTGGCGGACAACGGCAAAGGTGTCGGAGCCGCCGACCGCGAACGGGTCCTTGAACCGCTGGTCCGGCTGCATCGCCCCGGCGACGCCCCGGGTTCGGGCCTGGGGCTCGCCACCTGCGTGCGGATCGTCCATTCACACGGCGGAGAACTCTCCCTCGCGGAAACGCCCGGCGGCGGGACGACTGTTTCGGCGCTCTTCCCGAAAGGCGGCCGGGATCAGTCCGCTTAAAGCCTTCCTCAGGGCCTCCCTTCTGTTGCTCGCACTGGTGCTCTTTCTGCCCGCGGGTGCCGCGCATGCTGCCGTGGCAGCGCCAGCCGGAAGTACAGCGCAAGCCGGAAGTACAGCGCAAGCTGGCGTCCCGGCGTCGAACACTGCCGCGGGGGAGGACCTCGGGGCCGCGCCCGGAAAGCCCCTCCTTGGTGCGGTGCTGGAATGGGGCGAGGACGATGCCGCCGGTTTCGCTGCGCGGCTGCAGGCCACTCCTGCGGTCCTCGGGCACGATGCTTCCTTTCCCATCAAAGCCGCGGAAAAGGCCTACCTGCGGGAGTTCCTGGCCCAAAGTGCATCCTCCGGCGCCCACGCCCTGCTGACCGTGAACCCCACGGTGTCCCTGACGGACGTCAACGCGGCCGCCGCCGGTGACTTTGCCGGGCAGCTCGAGGAACTCGCGCAGGGTTTCCCCGGAAAGCTGCTGATCCGTTTCGCCCCGGACATGAACTCCAGCTGGGTGTCCTGGGGCCAGCAGCCGGGGGCCTACGTTCCGGCGTACCGGGCCGTGGCCCAGGCGTTCGCAGCCGAATCCAACGTGGTCATGGTGTGGCAGCCCTTCCAGGGGCGGGACTATCCGTTCACCAGGAACCGCAGCGCCCCGGCGCCCGGCACCGCCGGGTTCGCCGTTCTGGACACGAATTCCGACGGCGTCTGGAACGGCTCGGATGCACCCTACGCGCCGTACTACCCGGGCGACGACGTCGTTGACTGGGCCGGCCTGACGGCACTCCATGACGACACCGGCGGGGGAGCCGCCGTCAATACGCTGTCAAAGGACGGGGAGCTTGCGGCCCTGTTGGATGGGACGGCCCAGGGGGCCGCGTCCGCCGGGGATGCGCCGGCCGACACCGGCGATTCCGACTTCTACGAGTCCTACGCCGTGCAGCGGGAAAAGCCGCTGCTGCTTCAGACTGCCGCTTACTACAGCCCGTCGGCGGGCGGCCCCTCGGAAAACGACATCAAGACCGGCTGGTGGAAACAGGTGCTGGGCGACGCCGGGCAGGGGAAACTGGACCGGATTGCCGCCGTCGTCTGGGACGAAAAAACGGACGTGGGGGACGCCGGCAACACCATCATTGACTGGCGCCTGACGCGGAATGCGGACGTGGCGGCGGCCGCCGGCGCAGCCGTCAAGGAGTCCACGCTCACCACCGGGCCGGTCACCGCCACGGTGCAGGGGCTGGGCGGGTCATCAGGCAACACGCTGGCCGGTGTTCCTGCGGCGATCATGGCGGCCACACTGCTGGCGGCCGCGGTCCTGCTGTGGCTGGTGCCGGTCCGCCTGCGCACGGCCGCGAACTGGGCGTACTCGGACAAGTCCTCGCGGGATGCCCGGGTGGACCTGATGCGCGGCGTGGCCATCCTGTTCGTGGTGGTGAACCACGTGGGGATGACCTCGTTCTTCCAGCTGCTGACGCAGGAAACCATCGGCTTTGTGTCCGGTGCAGAGCTGTTCGTGCTGCTCTCCGGGCTTGTGCTGGGCATGGTCTACGGGCCCAAGGCCCAGGACAACATCGGCCTGGTGGCGGAAAAGACCGGCCGGCGGGCCGGCAAGCTGTACGTTACGGCGCTGGCGGTTGTGGTCCTGGTGTTCCTGCTCAGCCTCATCCCGGCCTTCAACTCCGAAGTGCTCACCACGTTCACGGACCAGGGGACCGGCGGTGCCGGCAGGTCGGGAGCGGGCAGGACCTATGACCTCTACACCGGCATGCAGGGCCTTCTCCAGTTTCCCGTGTCCGGGGCTGTCATCCCGGCAGTGCTGCTCCTGCAGTTCGGCCCGTGGCAGTTCAACGTGATGGGACTCTATGTGATCATGCTGCTGGTCAGCCCGCTGATCCTGCTGGCGCTGGCCCGCGGCAAGGTGCTCTGGGTTCTGCTGGGCACCACCGCCTTGTACGTTGCCGGGACGGTGTTCCGCTTCCGGCTCCTGCCGTCACAGTTCGAGGATTCCTTCCCGCTGCTGGTGTGGCAGGTCCTGTTTGTGCTGGGGCTGGTGGGCGGCTACCACCGTCGGAGGATTGTGGCCTGGCTGTCCGGCCATCGCTGGGTGGTGGGTGTCTGCGCGGCCATCACGGTTGCCTTCGCACTGATGTCGTGGGGCAACCCGTACCTGGCCAACGAGTTCGATGTCCGGCTCGCGCTGACGTCGGATGCGGGCTACCGTGCCGTGTACGACCAGTTCTTCGGGCGGACCTACCTCGAGCCCGGGCGGCTCCTCAACGTCCTCACCCTGCTGGTGACGGCCTATGCGCTCCTCACGGCTTACTGGAAGCCGATTGAACGCGCTGTTGGCTGGCTGCTGATCCCGCTGGGGCAGGCCACCCTGTACGTCTTCATCATGCACGTGGTGCTCATCGCGGTGGTAGCGAACATTCCGGCCCTGCAGCAGGGGAACATCTGGCTCAACACCGCCGCCTACGCCCTGATCGTGGCGCTGCTCTGGGTGATGGTCCGGACCAGGTTCCTGTTCCGCATCATCCCCACCTGACGCTCTCTCACTTTCCGTCGCTTTATCCGGGACGCTCTGTCACTCGGGAGAGAGCGTCGGGGAGAAACCCGCAGGAAGTGAGAGAGCGTCCGGGGTCAGCGTGCGGGCGCGGCGCCGCCGAGTCGGGCTGTGACCCGGTCCGCGGCAGCCTTGCAGGACTCGCCGAGGCGCTGCAGTGTGTCCGGGGAAACCCGGAAGCGTGGCGCCGGGATGAGGACCGCCGCCACGATGTCGCCGCGGTGGTCGAAGACGGGGGCGGCCAGGCCCACCTCGTCCAGGGATGACTCGCCGTAGTTAGTGGCCCAGCCGCGCCGGGCGACGTCGCCCAGCCGGATCAGGTACGCCTCGAGGCTGGTTTCGTCCAGGCCTGGATGGGCTATTTCGCCGCTGCGGAGCAATACCCGCACGCGCTCGGCCGGCTCGGCGGCAAGGAAGACCTGCACGGAAGCGCTGAGTGCGTCCTTGTACCGTGCGCCCAACGGGGTGGTGTGCTTGATCTGGTGGTGGCTGGCGATCTGCTCCACGCACATCGACTCGGACCCGTTCCACACCATGAGCGCGCTCGTTTCGCCGGTCTGCTCCGTGAGTTCGCGCAGGACGGGGTAGGCCACGCGGCGCTCTTCGAGTTCGGCCAGCAGCGGTCCGGCGACGGCGATCAGGCCCAGGCCCAGGCGGAACCTGCGGGTCTCCGGATCGCGTTCCACCAGGTGTTCCTGTTCGAACGTGGCCAGAATGCGGGAGACGGTGCTTTTGTGCAGGCCGACGCGGTTTGCTATCTCGGTGACGCCGAGCAGCGGCTCGTCAGCGGTAAAACTCCGCAGCACGGCGATGGCGTTGACGATGACCGACGTGCCCTTGGTGTCGCCGTTGGTGCTGGTTTCAGGAGTTTCTTCAGAGGTCATGGTGTCCACCATCATTCCGTATGAGAGCCCGAAAGCGGCGCCACGGATGACGTGGCGCCGCTTTCGGGCGGTGGCAAATGCGGCAGGTGCTATGCCCCGATGATGTTGTATTCCGGACCGAACGGGAACTTGGTGATGTTCTCCGCGCCGTCTTCGCCGACCACCAGGATGTCGTGCTCGCGGTAGCCGCCGGCGCCCGGCTGGCCGTCCAGGACGGTGATCATCGGCTCCATGGAAACCACCATGCCCGGTTCCAGCACGGTGTCGATGTCCTCGCGGAGCTCCAGACCTGCTTCGCGGCCGTAGTAGTGGCTGAGGACGCCGAAGGAGTGCCCGTAGCCGAAGGTGCGGTTGGCCAGGAGGCCGTAGCCGACGTAGATCTCGTTCAGTTCAGCGGCGATGTCCTTGCAGACGGCGCCGGGCTTGATGAGTTCGAGTCCGCGCTTGTGGACTTCCACGTTGATGTTCCACAGTTCCAGCGAGCGGGCGTCCGGTTCGCCGTAGAACAGGGTGCGCTCCAGCGCCGTGTAGTAGCCCGAGGTCATCGGGAAGCAGTTCAGCGACAGGATGTCGTGTTCCTGGATCTTGCGGGTGGTGGCCCAGTTGTGCGCGCCATCGGTGTTGATGCCGGACTGGAACCACACCCAGGTGTCGCGGATTTCCGAATCCGGGAAGGTCCGGGCAATCTCGTGGACCATGGCTTCGGTGCCGATCAGGGCGACCTCGTACTCGGTGATGCCGGCCGTGATGGCGTTGCGGATGGCCTCGCCGCCGAGGTCTCCGATGCGTGCACCGTGCTTGATGACCTCGATCTCCTCTGCGGACTTGATCATCCGCTGGCGCATCGCAGCCTGGGCAACGTCCACCAGGGTGGCCGATGCGAAGGCTGCCTGGATCTTGTTGCGGTTATCCAGCGGCAGCGAGTCGTCCTCGACGCCGAGCCGGCGGGGGTTGATGCCGCGGGTGCGCAGCACTTCCTGGATGGCGAAGATGTAGTTGTCGCGGCGCCAGTCCGTGTAGACGATGTTGTCGCCGAAGCTGCGGCGCCAGGGCATGCCGGCGTCGATGTTGGCGGTGACGGTGACGGTGTCGTCCTTGGTGACAACCATGGCGTAGGAGCGGCCGAAGGTGGTGAAAAGGAAATCGGAGTAGTACTTGATGGAGTGGTAGCTGGTCAGGACAACGGCGTCCAGATCCTTTTCCACCATGATGCGGCGCAGACCGGCGACGCGACGCTCGAACTCAGTGTCGGAGAAGGTGAGCTTGACCTTGTCGCCGTTCTTGAGGACTTTGAGTCGCTCCAGTTCGGCGACGGACGTTGCGTTCTCGGATGTTGTGGTGGTCATTGTGGTGGTGCCTTTCTGTGGTGCAGTTACTTTGAGGTGGGAGGAAGTCTTTATTCGTGGCGCAGCGGTTCTTTGCAGGTTTCCCTGGAGAGCGCGACGGCGATCAGGGAGATGACTGCCGCTGCGACGAGGTACCAGGCCGGCGCGAGATCGCTGGCGGTGGCGGCGATCAGGAGCGTTGCCATAAACGGGGCTGTGCCGCCGAAGAGCGCGTTGGAGAGGTTGAAGCTGACCGCGAAGCCGCTGTAGCGGACACGGGTGGGGAACATTTCTGCCAGGAAGCTGGGGAGCGTCCCGTCGTTGAGCGTGAGCATGGCGCCCAGCAGGATCTGGACCAGGACAATTACAAGGAAGTTCCCGGTTCCCAGAAGCGCGAACGCGGGCACCGTCAGCAGGATGAAGCTCACGGACGCGGCAATGAGTACCTTCTTGCGTCCGTAACGGTCCGACAGCATTCCCGTCAGGAAGATGAAACCGATGTATGTCACCAGTGCGACGGTGGTGGCCAGGAATGATTCGGTCTCGCCGAGGCCCAGCTCCGAGGACAGGTAGGTGGGCATGTAGCTGAGGATCACATAGAAGCCGACGGCGTTCAGCAGCACCGCTCCGACGGCCTGCAGCAGCTGCCGCCAGTGGTTCCGGAACAGGCTTGAAACGGGTGCCTTCACAGCATCGTCCTCCGCGGCCATTTCGCGGAATACGGGGGTGTCTTCCAGCTTGGTCCGGATGTAGCGTCCGATCAGGCCCATCGGGGCGGCCAGCAGGAACGGCAGGCGCCAACCCCAGCTTTGCATCGCATCGGAACTGAGCAGTACGGTCAGCAGGCCCGCCAGCAGGGAACCAAGCAGCAAGCCTGCCGCGGTGCTCGCGGGAACCACCGCGGCGTAGAGGCCGCGCTTGTTGGCGGGGGCGTACTCGACGAGGAAGGCCGACGCTCCGGCGTACTCGCCTGAGGCTGAGAAGCCCTGGACCACCCGGATGACCAAAAGCAGGATCGGAGCCCAGATGCCGATTGTGTTGTAGCCCGGAATGAGGGCTATGCAGAACGTCGCACCGGACATGATCAGGATGGACAGGGAGAGGGCCGTGCGCCGGCCCACCTTGTCTCCGATATGGCCCCAGACGAACCCGCCGAGCGGGCGCACCAGGAATGAAATCGCGAACAGGGCGAAGGTCAGCAGAAGCCCGGTCTGGGGATCTGATTCAGGGAAAAAGACAGTGGCGATCGTGACGGCCAGGTAGCCGTAAACGGCGTAGTCGAACCATTCAACGAAGTTGCCGATGAAGCTGGCCGCGATGACTCTGCGGCGCGTGTCCTTGCTGACACCGTCGTCAGCAGGTTGGAAATTCTGGCCGCTCAACGTACTGCGGCCGGCGCGGTGGCCGTCATGCACGCCATCCTGCTCCGCGCCACGTTCCCCCGCAAGAGCGGGAGAGGAAGTTTCGTTACTCATGTATCCACCAAGGTGTTTGGGGTTGCATTCAGCGCAACGCTGTTGCATCAGATTAGGCGTGACATGCACCACAGTCAATACCTTCGTGCCTCACGGTCTTGAACTTTGCGCATGAAATGGCCACCAGGGGGCGGTGTGAAAGCCGCGTTGGTGAAAACATGTTGCACTGAAAGCGGCGCGGTTGCAGAAAATTAGATACGGTTCGAAGGTTCGACGCGTTGGTGCCAGGTAGCACTGCGGCGATCTGTTGACACCCCGTGTGGCGGCTGTCATATTTTTCTAGTACGCGCTATGTGCATCGTGTTGTGTAATACGCAATTCAGCGGAACTGACTCCGTGGTGTTCAGGCCGGCTTCCCGATCCAAGGGGTGGCGTTCCACGCTGGCTCCCACGACGAACAAGGAGACTTTGCAGAATGACGGAGAACTCCTGCGTCTTGTTCCGGATGCCCGGGACGTTAGACCCCGCAGTCCACCGGGGCGGCGTAATCTTCGTCGGTCCAGTCGCGATCGGCGGGGCACTGCTCTACCGTCTGAAGATCCGGCACCGGACGGGCATCCTTGCAGGGCATGCGGCAGCGCCGTCCGCACGCAGGAAGCAGCGCACACCGTAGTGCGGGTCGTCCTGCACGAAGATTTGGAACCGCAACGAGTCAGCTAGATTGGCAACGGGTGCCGTTGCCAACGAGTCCTCCCGGGCTCAGGAAAGGAACACACGAATCATGGTTCACAAAGTAAAAGCCGTCATCGCCAAGGAAAAGAATGCTCCGGTCTCGGTGGAGACCATCCTGGTGCCGGATCCCGGCCCGGGCGAGGCGCTGGTGGACATCCTCACCTGCGGCGTTTGCCACACGGACCTGCACTACAAGCAGGGCGGAATCACCGACGATTTCCCCATCCTGCTGGGCCACGAGGCCACCGGTGTGGTCAGCGCCGTCGGACCGGACGTCACCGAAGTGGCCCCCGGCGACCGCGTGATCCTGAACTGGCGTGCGGTGTGCGGCGAATGCCGCGCCTGTGCCAAAGGCCAGCCGCAGTACTGCTTCAACACGCACAACGCAACGCAGAAGATGACGCTTGAGGACGGCACGGAGCTCTCGCCCGCGCTCGGCATCGGCGCCTTCGCGGAGAAGACGCTCGTCGCCGCCGGGCAGTGCACCAAGGTTGACGACGACGCCGATCCCGCCGCCGTCGGACTCCTCGGCTGCGGTGTGATGGCAGGAATTGGCGCCGCCATCAACACCGGCGAGGTCAAGCGCGGCGAATCCGTCGCCGTCATCGGCTGCGGCGGCGTGGGCATCGCGGCGATCGCGGGCGCAAAGCTGGCCGGTGCCACCACCATCATCGCGGTGGACATCGACGCCAACAAGGTGGAAATGGCCAAGTCCCTGGGCGCCACGCACGGCGTGGACTCCAGTAAGGAAGATCCCATCGAAGCCATCAGGGCACTCACGGGCGGCAACGGCGCCGACGTCGTGATTGAAGCGGTGGGCCGCCCCGAAACGTACAAGCAGGCCTTCTACGCGCGCGACCTCGCCGGCCGCGTGGTGCTGGTGGGTGTTCCGACGCCGGACATGAAGCTTGAGCTCCCCCTGCTGGACGTCTTTGGCCGCGGCGGATCCCTGAAGTCCTCGTGGTACGGCGACTGCCTGCCCTCCCGTGACTTCCCCATGCTGGTTCAGCATTACAAGCTGGGAAACCTGGACCTGGACGCGTTCGTCACCGAACGCATCACCATCGACCAGGTGGAGGAGGCGTTCGCCAAGATGCACGAGGGCAAGGTGCTGCGGTCCGTGGTGGAAATCCACCCGGGCGCTGAAACCGTCACCGCCGCTCAGACCGCCCCGGAAGCGGCGTCCGTATGAGCGTCACCATCGAGAACCTGGTCACCTCGGGCACGTTTTCGCTCGACGGCGGCACCTGGGACGTGGACAATAACGTCTGGATCGTGGGGAACGAGGACGAATGCGTGATCATCGACTCCCCGCACGACGCCGAAGCGATCATCAACCAGGTCCGCGGCCGTAAGGTCCTGGCCATCCTGCTGACGCACGCGCACAACGACCACATCGGTGCGGCGCGTGCCGTGGCCGAGGCCGTGGACGCACCGGTCTACCTCCACCCGGACGACCTGGTGCTGTGGGAGCAGGTCTATCCCGACGTCAAGCCGGACCGCTACCTCGCGGACGGCGACGTCTTCCCGGTGGGCGGGGCCACCCTGCGTGCCCTGCACACCCCGGGCCACTCGCCGGGCTCCACCTGCTTCCACCTCGAGGACGAAGGAACGGTGTTCACCGGGGACACGCTGTTCAACGGCGGCCCGGGTGCCACGGGCCGGTCCTACAGCGACTACCCCACCATCCTCGACTCCATCAGGCAGCGGCTGCTGACGTTGCCTGCCGGCACGGTGGTCCGCACCGGCCACGGGGACAGCACCACCATTGCGGCGGAGCGCGAGACGCTGGCCAAGGTAAGCCAGTGAAACCCCTCAAGTTCGGGCGGCAGCCCGCACCGGTCGAGGACATCAACGAGGACAACCTCGAAGTCCACGCACCAAAAAAGGAAGCTGCCGGCGTCAAGGCCGTGATGGTGGCGCTGGAGCGCGCCGTGGCGCAGGCCGGGGTGTCGCGTACGGCCCATTCGCTGTTGCGCTTGAACCAGCGCGGCGGCTTCGACTGCCCCGGCTGCGCCTGGCCGGAATCGGACAAGAAACGCAAGACGGCTGAATTCTGTGAGAACGGTGCCAAAGCGGTGGCCGAGGAGAACACCCTCAGGACAGTGGGCGCCGAGTTCTGGGCCAGGCATTCCATCGCCGAGCTGTCGGGCAAGACAGAGTACTGGCTGGGCAACCAGGGCAGGCTCAGCGAGCCGGTAGTGATCCGCGAAGGCGAAACCCACTATTCACCGATCTCCTGGGTGGAGGCCTTCGAACTGATCGGCGAGCACATCCGGGCCAGCACCCCGGACCGCTGCGTCTTCTACACCTCCGGGCGCACCGCGAATGAGACGGCATTCATGTACCAGCTGTTCGCGCGGGCACTGGGCACCAACAACCTGCCGGACTGCTCGAACATGTGCCACGAGTCCTCAGGTTCGGCGCTGAACCCGACCATCGGCATCGGCAAGGGCACCGTGTCGCTGGACGACATCCACGACTCGGAGCTCATCTTCGTGGTCGGCCAGAACCCGGGCACCAACCATCCCCGGATGCTCTCGGCGCTGAAGGAATGCAAGGACAACGGCGGCAAGGTGGTGGCGGTGAACCCGCTGCCGGAGGCCGGCCTGTTCAACTTCAAGGACCCCCAGACCATCGCCGGGGTCGTCGGCGGCGGCACCCCCCTGGCCGACGAGTACCTCCAGATCAAGGTGGGCGGGGACCTTGCGCTGTTCCAGGCACTGGGCCACCTGCTCCTGCAGGAGGAAGAGCGGAACCCCGGCACCGTCGTCGACCGTTCCTTCATCGACGCGCAGACGGACGGCTTCGACGCGTACCGCGACGCCCGCCGGGAGCTGGACTGGGCGGAGACGGAGAAAGCGACAGGCCTGGCCCGGACGCAGATCGAGGACGTCGCCGGGATGCTGATCCGGTCCAAGGCCACGATCTTCTGCTGGGCCCTCGGCGTCACGCAGCAGCCCCACTCGGTGGACACCATCAAGGAAATGGTCAACGTCCTGCTCCTGCAGGGTAACTTCGGCAAGCCCGGCGCCGGAGCCTGCCCGGTCCGCGGACACTCCAACGTCCAGGGCGACCGGACCATGGGCATCTGGGAGAAACCCAAGGAGTGGCTGCTCGCAGCACTGGACAGCGAGTTCGGCATCCAGTCCCCGCGGCACCACGGGTACGACGCCGTCGAGTCGATGGAAGCCTTTGAACGCGACGAGGTGGACGTTTTCGTCTCCATGGGCGGCAACTTCTCCCTGGCCTGCTCCGACACGGAGACACTGGAAGCGGGCATGCAGCGGATCGGCCTGACCGTCCACATCTCCACCAAACCGAACAGGTCCCACGTGGTCCACGGCCGCACGTCCCTGATCCTGCCCACGCTGGGCCGGACCGACAAGGACGACAAGCACCCGGGAGGTGCGCAGTTCCTGTCCGTGGAGGACTCCATGTCCGTGGTGCACTCGACGCAGGGCAGGCTCCACCCGGTGTCCGAACACATGCTCGCCGAACCGGTGATCGTGGCACGGATGGCCGAGGCCACCTTCGGCGAAGGCCATTCCGTGGACTGGAAGGCCATGGCTGAGGACTACGACGTCATTCGGGACCACATCTCGCGGGTGCTGCCCGGATTCGAAGACTTCAACGCCAGGGTCCGGACCAAAAACGGTTTCGTGCTGCCCAACCCGCCGCGCGACACCCGGTCCTTCAAGACGGACATCGGCCGCGGACGCTTCACGGTCAGCCCGCTGGAATACCTGACCCCGCCGGAGGGCCACCTGGTTCTCCAGACCATCCGCAGCCACGACCAGTACAACACCACGTTCTACGGCCTCGATGACCGGTACCGGGGAATTTCGGATGGCCGGCGCGTGATTCTGGTGCACCCGGAGGACCTGGCGGAACTCGGTTTCCAGGACCGGGACCTGGTGGACGTGGTCAGCACCTTCCGTGGCCACGACCGGCAGGCGGACAAGTTCCGGCTGGTGGCCTACCCGACCGCGAAGGGCTGCGCTGCCGCGTACTTCCCCGAGGCCAACGCGCTGGTCCACAAGGAGAACGTGGCCAGGGAATCCAACACCCCCGGCTTCAAGGCCATGTTCGTCCGCTTCGTGCCGCACCTGGCGGAAGGCGGAGCGCAGCTGACTGAAGGCATGCCGGAAACCGCGGCGTTGGCTGGTCAGGCGTCGGCCAGCTAGGGCTGCTAGCTGCTTCCCAGCACCGCCCACCCGTAACCGGGCAGGCCCACGGCGTCGCGTTCCTGATGCTGGCGGGCCTGTCCGGCCAGCAGGGTGCCTGATCCTGGCGGCACGGGCAGGTCCGCCGGCGTGCCGGAAAGGTTCAGCGCGACTGTCAGCGCACCGCCGCCGCCTGCACCGCCGTCGCCCGCACCGCCGTCGTCCCTGACTTGGTAGACGAGGTGCTCGTTGCTGAGCGTCAGCACAGTGGTGCGGGCCCGGTGCAGCCAGGCGTGCCGCCGTCGGAGGCTGATCAGTTCCTGGTGCAGGTGGTAAACGGGCCAGCCGGCCGCTGCCAGGTCCGCGGGGCCGGCGGGGAATGCCGGACGGACCGCGTCATCGCCGCCGGCGCGGTCCTCCTTGACGCCGCGGAAGGCCTGCTCGTCGCCGTAGTAGATGCTGGGCGTCCCGCCCACGGTCAGCAGGACGGCAAGTGCAAGGGCCAGCTGATCCGGGTTCTCCAGCTTGCTGGCCAGCCGGGTGACGTCGTGATTGCCCACGAACGTGAGCGGCACAAAGCTGTCCAGGAACCCGTTGTGGCGCTCGAGGGCGGACGCGAGTTCGTAGAAGTTGGCATCGTTGAGGGAACTCCAGACGGCCTTCCACAACTCGTATTGGGTGACCGAATCCAGGGTGCTCCGCTCCACCTCATCGGCGAAGTCGCCGTGGATGTACTCGCCCACGAAGTAGGCCTCCGGATGGTCGCGGCGCACCTCAGCCAGCACCGGTGCCCAGAACGACGCCGGCACGGCGTACGCTGCGTCAAGCCGCCACCCGTCCGCCCCGCGGCCCAGCCAGTGCTTCATCACGTCAGTGACCAGGGCGGCGACCCCGGGTTCGTAGTGGTTGAGGGCCACCAAATGGTGGTGGCCCTCGAAATCGTCGTAGCCGGGCTCGGTCCCCGGCGTCCACCCGGAGTCCGGCCACTGAAGGCGGAACCACGAGGCGGCGGGAGCGTGGGGGCCTTCCGCGAGCACGCGTTGGAACGGCCCGAAGCTGCGGCCCACGTGGTTGAAGACGCCGTCGAGCAGGACCTTCAGTCCGCGGGCGTGGCACTGGGTAATGACTTCGTCGAAGTCCGCGTCGTCACCCAGCCGGGGATCGACGCGGAAGTAGTCGGTGGTGTCGTAGCCGTGGGTTTCCGAGGCGAAGACCGGTCCCAACGCAAGGCCGGAAGCTCCCAGTTCCACGACGTAGTCGAGCCAGGGGACCAGCTGGCCCAGCCGGTGGACCACGGGCTGGGCCTCTGCTCCGCCCGCTGGGCCGGCGCCTATGTCGGCAGTAGGCTCCGCGCCGACAAATCCGATGGGATAGACCTGCCACCAGATAGCGTGTTGGACCCAGTCCGGCTCCGTCATGGCGATCCACCTTTCGTCGGTACCCCAACATACTCCGTCGCCCTCGTTCGGTGTCCCGGCAGGGTCTTGAGCAAATCCTTGCACAGCCTTGAGCCGACGCTGAGCCACCTTCGCCACACTCGAAGGGAAGGGTCGAGTAAGAGTCAGTCTGCGCACCGGGGATGGTGAAGGTCCGCATGGAAAGAATTCAAAGCGGGGAGAAACTGCTGGGCGAAGCCCTGGCGCGCGCCGCCGTCGGGCTGGTGCAGCAGGCGCCCGGCTACAAGAAACGGGCCGTCCACTACCTGAAGCACGCCTGGAAGGTCTATGCCCTATCCAGGGCCCTGGCCAAGGCGCTCGAAGACTCCCGGGAGGCCTCCAGCTGGCCCGGCGACCGGCTCCAGGTGGGCACGCACATGTCCAGGAGGGTGGAACTGATCACCCGCCGCCTGAAGCGTGAAACCGACGTCTACGCAGCAGGCTAGGACCTCGGCCCCGCCAGCCCGGGCCGCCCACCCCCGGCC